>NZ_JBJQOQ010000012.1:0-139424 GCF_046036945.1 Brevibacillus sp. B_LB10_24
GGTAGTGTGCGATTGATACACCAGAAACCCCCACTTCAACCAGAGTCTCAGCGATGGTAAGTGGCGGGAGTATTCATCAAAAACGACAAGAACAATCCCCTCCAAGGGAGGGGTTCGATGCTGCACTGCTCAGCTAACCTTTGCCGATTCCGTTATGGTACAATATAGGCAACCATTGATAGAAACAGCAAGGAGATTAGAAGACATGAAGCTGGTATCCTGGAATGTAAACGGCCTAAGGGCGTGTGTCAATAAAGGGTTTTACGACTACTTCAAGGAAACGAATGCAGATATATTCTGCATTCAGGAGACGAAACTTAAGGAAGGACAGATCAGCTTGGAGTTGGATGGTGAATATTTGCAGTTTTGGAATTACGCGGAGAAAAAGGGCTATTCCGGAACGGCAATTTTTACAAAGCTGAAGCCGCTTTCGGTCTGGTACGGGCTTGAAGAGGACTACGAGCCGGAGGGGCGGATGATTACGCTGGAGTTCGACTTCTTCTACCTCGTCACGGTATATACCCCGAATGCCAAGCGGGATCTGTCCAGACTGGATTACAGACTGGAATGGGAAGATCGCTTCCGGAACTATCTGCTGCAGTTGGACAGCCGCAAACCTGTTATTGTATGCGGAGATTTAAATGTGGCACACCGGGAGATTGACTTGAAGAACCCGAAATCGAATCAAAACAACTCAGGCTTCACCCCGGAGGAGCGGGAGAAGATGACCCGATTGCTGGATGCCGGGTTTATCGATTCGTTCAGGCATTTTTACCCCGACCAGACGGATGCCTATACCTGGTGGTCCTACATGCCCAAGGTGAGGGAGCGGAACATCGGCTGGCGAATTGATTACTTCCTGGTCTCTTCGAGGCTGGATTCGTCGCTCTTGGATGCCGGGATCGATTGCCATATTACCGGCAGCGATCATTGTCCTGTCTTTTTGAAGATCGCCGGGGGCAACGGCTAACTTGGCAATTCAATGTCGGAACTCGCTGCGATATTGCTCTGGCGTTATCCCGACAGTCTTGACGAAGGCACGGTAAAACTGGCTCGTGCTCGAAAAGCCAAGATGGAAACTGATCTCGGTCACCGTCTCAAAGGTTCGCCGCAGCCGCGTTTTGGCTTCCTCTATCCGCAGCGACAGCAGATACTGGTAAGGCGTTACGCCAACGATCGACTTGAACGAGCGGATAAAATGGAACCGGCTTTGCAGCGCGATCCCGGCCAGCGTATCAATGTTCAGTTTTTCGGTAAAATGTTCGTGCATATAGTCGAGAGCAAGCGCCATGTGCCGGTCGGATGCAGCTGTGCCGGCTAAGGCAGCATCGCGTTTGTGAAGCTGGTTGCCTTTCAGTACGCGGGATATGTAGTATAGCACTTGCATTTCTGTTTCCTGCACAGCCAGTGGTTCCAACTGATCCGGCAACAACAGCGCAGCAGTCCATTTGCGAAAGTGCCGGTGGATTTCCTCAGGGTCTATCCGTTGTCTCATCTCAAGTTCGAGCTCCTGATGCCCGTAAAACTGTGCCAGGCTGGTCCGGTCGACTTGAATAACGATAACACCGGCGCCCGGTCCGACCTGCAGCACGTGCGACTCCTCCGGATACTGGACAAACCCGTCTCCGACGGCCAGCTCATATGCTTCACTTTGCCGTGAAAAAAGGCATGAACCGTAAATGGGAACGGTAATCTGGTATTCCCGCTCATGTACATGCGGTACGGTATAATACTCCTCCCCGATTTTCCACAGCTTCATCTGCGGCGTATCCACTCTGATGTTCATCTATTTTCACCTGTAATCTAATTTTCAACAAAAGTATAGCAAAAGTTGCTCTCATTCGCCGCAATTTTCACGGCGAAATCTCCCATTTTATTCTTTAAGATGGTGGAAAAGACAAAAAAGGCGCGCTGCGCTTTGACCCAAGAATGATGAAGGTGGAAACGGAGTGAATGGGTATGAACTATGTCATTGAGATTGAAGGGGTGTCCTGGAGACGAGGAGAACTGCAGCTGCTCCGCGATGTGAACTGGCAGGTGCGGCAGGGCGAGCACTGGGCGCTGCTTGGCTTGAACGGCTCAGGCAAAACGACGCTGCTCAATATGATTAACGGCTACTATTGGCCGACGACAGGCAAGATAAGCGTGCTGAATCACCGGTTCGGCGAGGTCGATCTGCGAGAGCTGCGGCAGTCCATCGGCTGGGTCAGCTCGTCATTACAGGAAAAGCTATACGCAACCGACAAAACGCAACATGTGGTCATCAGTGGAAAATTTGCCACGATCGGGTTGTATGACAAACCGGCGGAAGAAGACTACTTTCGAGCACGTGCGTTTATGCGAACGCTCGGCTGTACCCACTTGTGGGACCGCGATTACCGGACGTGCTCGCAAGGAGAGAAACAGAAGCTTTTGATCGCCCGGGCGTTGATGGCGGATCCGCAAATATTGATCCTGGACGAGCCGTGCAACGGACTTGATCTCTTTTCCAGAGAAAGGCTGCTGGATAGCATTCATGACCTGACACTGCAGCCAAATACACCGACTTTGATCTATGTCACCCATCATACGGAAGAAATACTGACTGTATTCTCCCATACGCTGCTCTTAAGGCGTGGAGAGGTTTTCCGGCAGGGGGATACAGTACAGGTCATGAATTCTGCGACTTTAAGCTCCTTCTTTGAAGCGCCAGTCACGGTAGAGTGCCATGACCGACGCTACTACGTCCGTCTATCCGGAAAAGAGTGACAAAATTCCCGACCTGCTTGATGGACCGGAGGTAGTTGTCAGCAATATGAGCGCAACCTTTCAAAAGCTCTCCTGTGGTACAACTAGAGTAACCTAGGCAGGAGAGGAAAGAAGGAAAAGTTGCTCTCGTTACTGGTGCGAGCCGAGGTATTGGACGTGCTATTGCGGTACGCTTGGCACAAGAAGGTGCTTTAGATCAATGCTGTACAACCCGGGTTCGTTGCCGCAGACATGAATGCCAGGATGTTACAGGATCCTGCGGCACAAAAATTTGGCGCTGATTATTCAATCTTCGGAAGATGGGGAGAACCAATAGATATCGCAGATGTCGCAGCGTTTCTAGCCTCTTCGGATAGTCGTTGGATTACCGGCCAATGCATCGATACAAGTGGTGGGTCGCATCTTAAATATTCACATCGTAGAAGGGGCTGAACCGTCAGCAGAAATTTTTCTGCTGATGGGCAGCCCCCTTTTTTTCCATTTAGCCTCTTAGATTTACTCTTCTCCCGTCGCCACCGGATTTTCCGGATAAGAAGTCCAGTCACTCCAACTGCCGAGGTACAGCTTCGCGTCACTGCGCCCCGCTTCATTCAGCGCGAGGAGGTTGACACAAGCTGTCACGCCTGATCCGCAGTACACGATCAGCTCGTCAGACTCTGCCAGCGGAGCAAAGCGTTCCTGCAGTTCATGGGCCGGCCGCAGGGTGCCGTCGGCAGACAGGTTCTCCTTGTAAAAGTAGTGGAGCGCTCCGGGGATGTGTCCTGCTTTCGGATCAATCGTTTCCAGCTCGCCGCGGTAGCGTTCGCCTGCACGGGAGTCGAGCAGAGCCGTACGCTCGCTGCGGGAGGCCACCTCACGTGTGGTCACCAGCATGTGTGATTGGACATCGGGAACGAACGTGCGCCGGGAACGCTTGTCTACATCAGTGGTTACTGGCAGTCCTGCTTTTCGCCATGCCGCATATCCGCCGTTCAAGACGGCTGCCCGAGGGTGGCCCAGGTAGCGAAGCAGCCACCAGAGTCGGGAGGCCATTGCCATATCCTGATCGTCGTACGCCACGACGGTGACATCCCGGTCGATCCCGGCAGAAGAAAACAGCTCCACCAACGCGTCTGTGGCCGGCAGCGGGTGGCGTCCGCCGTGACCATTGGCCGCTTTCGGTGCCGACAAGTCCTGTTCCAGGTCAAAGTAAAGCGCACCGGGAATATGGTCCTGCAGATACTCGGCGAGTCCCGCCCCCGGCTTCCCCAGGGTAAAGCGGCAGTCGATGATCGCGACATTCGGGTCGTCTGTATGTTCGGCCAGCCAATCGATTGAGACAAGGTTTTCACTCACTGTCATCTCAGCTCCTGTTCTTTCTGAATATTCCCTTCCTCATCATAACAAACCATGTGTCCTCCCGTCTCGCGGAAATCGGACAAAACAGGCGTACATCACATGCTTGGGTGCCAACTTGGGACAAACGCCTTGAGTCTATCAACGAAAGCGGAGGTTTCTATGATAAGCGCGGATAAATAGAAGTCTATTTTTCTTTTACTAGGGAATTCGACTAGAGCGAAGGACTACTCCGCTCATATAGATGCAGTATAAATAAACCGTAAGGACGAAAGGGGATAGAAAGGATGGAGCATATTCAGGATATGAGTTTTCTTGATTCGATGGTGGGGAAAACACTACGCATCTACAAGGGAGGGCCGGAGGCAAAAGACGGGAGACTGCTCTCCGTTGCCGATGATTATCTGATGCTGGATACCCCCGAAGGAGATATCCTGTACTACAGCCTGGAACATATTAAAAGTATTTGCCGGGACCTCGGCAAACCTTCCATGCCGCTCAAGAACCGCCGGGAAATATTTGAAGAATACCTGGAGAACAGCGATCTGAAAGAAGTGCTGCATAGCTTTAAATACGGTATCATTCAGGTCGACCGCGGCGGTCCGGAATCCAGAATCGGCAAATTGATGGGCATTGGCGACGATTTTATCGCGCTGCAGACGAAAGAAGACGGAATGCTCTACTATCAAATTCGCCATATTAAGAGTATTAGCGAAGCTTCCGGCGAGTGCAAAAAAGGAGACTTCGAAGAGAAGTCCAGCTATGAACCGGTAAAGAACTTCCATTCCGTGTTAAAAGAGATGCTCCATTGCTGGGTGATGGTAAACCGCGGTGGTCCGGAGTCCGTCGAAGGTGTGCTAACCGAGGTAGACGATGATTACATCACAGTCGTCCACAATAAAGAAGTCTACAGGATTCTGGCATTCCACATCCGCAATATCAGCGAGGTTGACAAGAGCAAGGAAAACGACGGGGAAAATAAAAACGAGGGGGGCAATGAGAACAAACAGAACAAGAACAAGAACAAGAACAAGAGCAAGAATAAAAATAAGAATAAGAACGAGAATAAGAATAAGAGCGGTAAGAGCAAGAAGAGGAAATCGGTTCGGCAATGGTATCAGCGGCGTTCACGGAAATTCAAAAGAGTTTACTTCAGAAAAACCGTAACGCGATATCGTGAAAAAATGACAGCTCGCTTTCAAGCCGCAGTGCCCTATCGAAAAGCAGCTCAGGGCCGCAGAAGACGCAAGGGAGCATCCCGTCCCATAGTGGAGATCATCAAAGCGGTCTACAATTCGCGAGGAATGAAAGAAGTGAAGGTCAAGCAGCGGGCATAGGCAGCCAAAACGGTTGCCCCTTGCACCCGCAGCAGCGACATTTTATTGCAAAGGAGGGGAACAAATGTTTCCTTTCGATCAATATCTCACGAAACAGGTTGACGTCGAACTGTCGGGAAAAATCAAGCTGACAGGAATATTGATCGATTACGGGCTGGACATCTTCGTACTCTACAATGGCAGACAGTATTTGTACGTCCCCTTGGGGCAGCTTCATCACGTAAGGGAGAATAGGGACCCGGACTCCATGCTCGCCGATTCAGCCAGTGAAGCTCCGATGGCCGACGAGCCGAATGACAACATCTCCTATCGAAAGATTCTAAGCAATGCCAGAGGGAAGTTTATCGAGATATTTGTGACGGGAAACCAGACGCTGCACGGTTATGTCACCAGCATCCTGACTGATTATTTCGTCTTCTATTCACCCGTATACAAAACGATGTTCATCTCTCTCTACCATGTCAAATGGCTGTCGCCCTATCCAGCAAATGCTGCGCCGTACACGCTCGGCAGTCAACACCTGCCCGTTCAGCCAATCAGCCTGTCACTTCCCCGCACGTTTGCCGAGAATCTGAAAAAACTGGAAACCAATCTCGTTATCTTTGATATAGGCGACCATCCCCGCAAGATTGGCCTTCTGCAAAAGGTTGAAAACAACATGATTGAATTGGTGACCGGGGAAGGAGAAAAAAACTATTGGAACGAGAAACATTTAAAAACCGTTCATTTGCCTTGAACTCTGCCGTCTCCGGTTAACGGGGGCGGCAGAGCTCGCCTCGGCTGTCTCCTCCCAGTAGCGGCCGGGTTTCGAACCAGTTGATTTTCCCGCGCATACATTAGTTTGAGCCGATTGCGGTGCCGCATATAGAGCATAGAGACTGGAGGCTGATAACGAATGACATCCCCAGCACAAAACAGCGGGAGGCTGCCTTCCCATGTCTTCCGGGAGTACGACATACGAGGAAAAGCGGAAGCGGAGATCAGTCGAGACTTTGCCCGCCTGCTCGGCCTGGCGTTTGGCCGCAGGATACGATCGGCGGGAGAACAAAAGGCAATCGTCGGCAGAGATAACAGAACGTCTTCACCGCAGCTTCATGCTGCATTGATCACCGGGCTGATTCAATCGGGATGTCAGGTAGTCGATATCGGCGAGGTAACGACTCCGATGTTTTACTTTAGCCTGCACCATCTGGATATCTCCTCGGGGATCATGGTGACTGCCAGTCACAATCCCGGCGGGGACAATGGTTTTAAACTGGCGATGGACAAAACCACGCTTTACGGCGAAGCCATTTGCAGTCTGGGCGAACAGATGCAGCAGGTCCAGTATGAAAATGGAGATCGAGCGGAAGCCCAGTCAGGGGAGGCAAAGAAGATCGATATCGAACGGCCTTACCAGGAAGACCTGCAGGAAAAGATCAAGCTGGGGCAAAGGCGGCTGAAAGTGGTGGTTGACTGCGGCAACGGCACACCCTCTCCCTTTGTCCCGAAAGCGCTGAGCAGATGGGGCTGCGATGTCATCCCGATGTACTGCGAGTCTGACCCCAGTTTCCCCCACCACCACCCGGATCCCGCGGATCCGGAAAACCTCCGCGATCTGGTGGAGATGGTCAAACAAGAGAGAGCAGATGTCGGCCTTGCCTTTGACGGCGACGGAGACCGGCTGGGTGTCGTTGACGACCGCGGCCGCATCCTGTGGGGGGACCAGTTGATGATCCTCTTTTGGCGGGAAATCATGCCGAAGTACCCCGGGTGCCAGGCGCTCGTGGAAGTGAAGTGCTCCCAGGCGCTGGTGGAGGAGATCAAGCGTCTCGGCGGCAGGCCGGTTTTCCATCGTACGGGCCATTCGCACATCAAGGCGACGATGAAGAGATTAAATACCCCGTTCACCGGAGAAATGTCCGGGCACTTCTTCTTCAGGGATGAATTTTTGGGCTACGATGATGCGCTCTATGCAGCCGGCAGGCTGCTGCGGATCCTGTCACAGACCGATCAAAGACTGTCGGCCTTGTTTTCAGGCGTTCGGGAATACCCTTCGACCCCGGAGACCAGGGTGGCGTGTACGGAGGAGCAGAAGCAGACCATCATCGAGCAAGTCAGGAAGTACTTTCAGTCCAAATACGAGGTCATCGACGTGGACGGAGCGAGGGTGGTATTTCCGCACGGCTGGGGATTGATCAGAGCGTCCAATACGCAGCCCAGCTTGGTTTTGCGGGCGGAAGCCGACTCACAGAATGCTCTGGTTCAGATCAAGAACGAAATCGAAGAGGCTTTGGCAGGTATCTGTCCGGAATTGTCCATCCCTTGGTAACAGACAACTTTTCCTTGGACCGCAAAAAGTCAGCCCGTCGCACGACAGGTTGACTTTTTTTGGTTCATTCCTTGACCAGCGGCAAAAAATCCTTCAGCCGTCCGCTATTTGCCTTGTCACTGACCAGGATGCCGTTTTCGTTGACGACGACCACCGCATCGGGCAGCCCGACGACAATCACCGGAATATCCAGGTAGTTAAGAATCGACGTGTTCGTGGAATCGTCGCTCAGGATGCCTTTTCCGATGACGGGGGTCCCCATCTTCTCCGTCAGCGTATCCCAGGTGCCAAGATCGTTCCACATCCCGTTGTGAACCACGACCGCAGCAGACGTGATGCTCTCTGCCACTTCGTAATCAAAGCTGATCTTGGGCAGCTGCTCGAATGCATCCCGCAACGGCTCGTAGCGGACAGGCAGATCCCGTTCTGCCAGCAGCTGCAGCAAAAAGCGCAGGGGAAGGCAAAAGACACCGCTGTTCCACAGCGCCTGTCGGGCGATCAGCTGTTCAGCCTGTTCCCGTTTCGGCTTCTCTGTAAAACGCTTCACCCGGCGGTAGGCCTGTGTGCTGTCCGCCTCCATTTCCGGGACGATATAACCGTACTTCACCGCAGGGTAAGCGGGGGGGATCCCAACCATGGCCATGTCGCAGCCCGTCTCTTGCAAAGCCCGTTCTGCCTTCCGAATGGTCTGAAAAAACGCATCGTCTACATACAGATCGACCGGGCTGACGCAGATCACCTCGTCAGGGCTGACACCTGTGATGTCCCGAAGGTAGGCGCAAGCCAAGGCGACAGAAGGGAACGTATCTCTGCCCTCCGGTTCGACGATCAGCGGGATTCTGCCTTTCACCTGGGTGTTGATCAGTTCTGCCTGAGGCTGTACCGTCGCGATGAACGTGTGATCGAGCAAACCCGCCGCTTCGATCTGCCGTACCATCCGCTCCAGCAGGGACTCGTCTTCGCCCTGGCTGTTTTTCAGTACCCGCAAAAACTGCTTTGCCTGCACCCCGGTGGACAAGGGCCATAATCTGGTGCCGGAACCGCCGCACAACAGTACCAGTTTCATAATCCCAGACTTCCTTTGCGATTGTTTGCGACTTCACAGCTGACTCGCTTCATGTCCGCTTCCACCATCATCCCGATCAACTGCTCGAGGGTTGTTTTGGCTTCCCAACCCAGCTTTTCCTTTGCCTTGGCCGGGTTGCCCAGGAGGATGTCCACCTCTGCGGGACGGTATAACTGCGGATCGATGACGACATAATCTTCGTAGTTTAGCCCCGCGTAGCTAAACGCTATTTTGCACATCTCCCTGACAGTGGTTGAGCGTCCCGTGGCAATCACGTAATCGTCAGGCCTGGCTTGCTGCAGCATCAGCCAGATCGCTTCCACATAGTCGCCGGCGTACCCCCAATCCCGAGCGGCGTCGATGTTGCCCAAGCGTAGCTCATGCTTCTGTCCCGCTGCGATCCGGGCGACTCCATCGGTCACCTTGCGCGTGACAAATTCCAGCCCGCGCAGCGGGGATTCGTGGTTGTACAGAATGCCGCTGCAGGCGTACATCTGGTGGCTTTCCCGGTAATTCTTGGTCATCCAATGTCCAAACAGTTTGGAGACGCCGTATGGGCTCCGCGGGTAAAAGGGAGTCTCTTCCGTTTGAAAAGGCTGCTGCACCAGTCCGAACATTTCGCTTGAAGAAGCTTGGTAAAACTTGATCTCCGGATCCGTCGCCCGGATTGCTTCGAGCACGTGGAGGACGCCCATTCCAGTCACTTTCGCGGTGGTGACCGGCTGCTGCCACGACGTTCCGACAAAACTCTGCGCCGCCAGATTGTACACTTCGTCCGGCCGCGCTTGCTTGATCGTCCTGATGAGCGATGGAAGATCCAACAGGTCTCCGTCGATCAGCTCAATTTCATCTTCTATGCCCAGGTAAGCCAATCTCCATAGTGAGGCCGTACTGCGGCGCGGGAGCAGCCCGGTGACACGGTAGCCCTTCTCTAACAGAAATTTGGAAAGGTAGGCCCCGTCTTGTCCGGAGATGCCGGTGATGAATGCAGTTTTCACTTTCCAGATTCACTCCTTGTGTCATTCTCGACATAGTTTATGGCAGCGAATGGAAAGGAGTTCGCTTGCCCTGTTAGTTGGATGCGGATTTGTACGGGACAGCACCGCTTAAAAAAAACAAAACCGTCTGCGCGAGTAAGCCAAACGGTTCCCGGGTTATTTGTTTTTTGGTTTGTCTGCGGCTTTTTGCTGGGAATTCCCTTCGGCCCATGTGTTTTTCTGTTTCTTCAGGCTGCTGGCCCGAAGGAACATTTTTTGGTCAACGGATCGCAGGATTCGAATGTCCGGTTTCGTATCCAGCCCCATCAACCATAGTTTTTTATCCTGATCCAGTCCAAAATCGAACGCGTAGATCGGATTCCGGTATGTGGCGGCCAGCCCCTTGGCAGCGACCATGGAAAGAAAAGCGAGTTTTTTTCTGATTTCTTTTTGTTCCCGCATCTCCATGCCGATACCGCTCAGATACTCTTCGATCCGGACGGCTTTTCCTCCCCCCTTTGGATCAGTCACCATTGTGCCTCTTTGCGCCACTCTTGCGAACAACCCTGTTATCTCCCAATGTCCTTGCCAGTTGATCTGCAGGATCGTCCGCAGGTCGACCGGGCGTTCCTCCCATTCGATCCGGTCTATTGCCTGCTGAATGATGTACTGTTCTCCCTCGCGATAGAGATCGAGCCAAAAATCAAAACTGCGGATACTGGAAAAAGCAAGCTGCTGATCTTCATGCAGGACCAGCAAAGGCTTTATGGATTCATCAAGGTAGATGACTTTGCGCTCATCTGATTTTGTTACCCATTGCACCAGAAAAATCAGATGATTGGGGACTTTTTTTTCCGGTTTGATGAAAACGGAGTCGAATCGGTCGAGAAATTGGTGGAGCAGCAATGGCGAGTAAATACCGGTAAGTGGTTGATGTCCCCTTAATGCCTTGATTTTTCGGATGGCTTGCCACTGTCTCCATCTGTTCTGGCGTAAACGAGGTTTCTGCTGCACGACAACCACCCCCTGATCAAATTCCTCCGCATAACGTGTCCGAAAAAGTATGCAAGTGAATTCTACTCTATCCTATGTACCGCCGCCTTCCATTGTATGGACATCCATCATAGTCATCGGCGGACAAAGAGAAATCAAGGCTGGCGTTCGCGGGCAGCCGCCCGCTTTTCCCGGAAGAACTCCTTCTTTGTCTCACAAGATGAGGTCCCGCCATAAAATAAGGGAAATCCTCTATTTGCAAGGCTTTCAAGCTTCTATCATCCCGTGCAGTAGACCTTTCTACGAAAACAATGTTTAGAGGAAAGAAGGGGGGATTGCATGCCGGGCAGGAAGACCGTGTTTAAGATCGCCGCAAGGTTTGGCCTTCGTCCGCAGGAGATGGAGGAGATCAAATCAGGAGTGTACCGCCTCAAGTCTCCCAGCGGCACCGTGTACTGTTTGAAGCGAATGGCTTACCCGACAGATCAGATCCGCTGGATCGATTCCACATTGCTTGCGATTAAGCGCAAGGGCTTTGCATCCATCTGTTGGCGGGACCCGAACAGAAGCAAGGGAAAAGTGGCATTTGTCCGCCCGGGGGGCAAAGGACCAAAGTATATCCTGACTCCCTGGATATCGGGGAACAAACCTCGTGTTACTTCGAAAACAGACCTTTACCAATGCGGAAAAAGATTGGCCCAGTTTCACCGCTTTAGCCGTTTTGCGGGGAGGAAGAGCAAGGGAGCTCCTTATTATATCGGGCGCTGGCCAGAGATGTTAAGAAGCAAAAGGGATATAATGGAAAAAACGGTGGAGCGGGCAAAGGCGAAACAAGACCCCTCCAAATGGGAGGAGCTTATGCTCACATACGGCAGCGAGTGGAGCAAACGGGCCAAATCGGCACTCGAGCAGCTGAACAAAAGCAGCTACCGGGGCCTCTGTCAGAAGGCCAGAAAAACGGGAGCGCTTTGCCACGGGGACTCCGGTTATAAAAACTTTGTCCTGACCAAACAAGGGCCTGTCATCATCGATTTTGAAACCCTTCGTGTCGATTTGCCAGTGTACGATCTCTTTCGTTTCGTCCGTTCCATTGGCAAAAATTCAAGTTGGAATTTTTCTCTCACTCGCTCCATCCTCGATGGCTATCGCTCCGTCACGCCGCTGAAACCGGCCGATTATGAGCTTCTGGCCGTCTGGCTGCAATTCCCGTATAAGCCATGCAACCTGATCAGCCGGTATCGGCAAACCAGATCCAGCAGCGTCAGGAGAAAAATCGAGAAACAATTAGAAGAAGCAGCCAAAGACGAACAGCGCATTCCTTCCTTTCTCCAGCATCTTGCCGATTACGCGAAGGAAGTGGATTAGATGCGGATATGGGTGTTGACGAATGAATACGCGCCCTTCATCATCGGCGGGCTCGGGACAGTTGCGACTTATCTGAGCCAATCACTCGCCGCAGGGGGTGTAGATACGACCGTTTTCACGAGGGGGGGGCAGGAGACAAGGATTGTGCGTGGACAGTCGGTTCGGCATGTTCGGATTCCCCGAAAGTCTTATAAAGGGGACTTTCTTTGGGGATTGGCGAGGAGAAAGGGATGGAAAAAGCCGCATCTCATCCATATTCACAGTGTGCAAGGTAGCGAAGCAGCGTTGCACTGCAAGAAGAGGTGGGGGCTCCCTGTCGTGTATACCTGTCACTCGCTGGTCGTTCAGGAATCCCTTACTCCCCGTCGCCGGCAGATAGCCAAGCGGCAGGAGGCGCTGCTTCGCGCCGCCGATTGTGTCGTGGTGCCGAGCCATTGGCAAAAGGAGAGTCTGCACAAGTTCTACCCGTTCTGTCAGGGCAAGACAGTTGTGATCGAAAACGGCGTTCACATCAGAAAAAAACCGGGCAGTTCGCCAAATCATCGGCTGCTGTTCGTAGGGCGGTTTACGTATTCAAAGGGAATCGCGGAGCTGATCGAGGCCCTCGCCGCATTGGCCAGGGTTAATCCCAAAACACAACTTGGTGTCGTCGGCAAGGGGATCGGGAAGATTGAAGGAAAACTCAAGCAAAAAGCTGCCCGACTGAAGGTGGCGGCAAAAATACGCTGGCTGGGTTTTCGCCGGCCTGAAGAGGTGCAAAGGCTGTACGGCAGGTACGGAGCGGTCATCGTTCCAAGCCGTCGGGAATCGTTTGGACTGGTAGCGCTGGAGGCCCTTGCCAACGGTGTTCCGCTTGTCTCAACCACTTCCGGCGGTCTCGCCCAGTTCGTGAACAGCGAGGTGGCCGAAGTGATTCCTGCCGTGAACAAGGAGGCAATCGCCAAGGCGGTGCAAAATATGTGGGCGGAGAAAGAACGCACCAACGAGCGAGTCCAGGCCGGTCTGTCTGCCGCGGCATCATACAGTTGGAAGGCAATTGCCGCCCGTTATCGCAGTCTATTTGAATCCATCACCGCGGGAGAGGAGGAGGCTATCGATGTCTAGGCACAGATGGACGTTGAAGAAGGCCTGGAAAGCGAAGCGACAAGGGTCTGTCTGGATTGTGGAGGACCAAAAAGGCAGACGCGGATACTTCAAGTTTGCGACGAAGCGCCAATGGTTTTTCTCCGGGCCGATGATAGCCAATGAATTCATTGCTGCCGCCCTGGCTAGACGGCTCGGTTTTCCCGTCGCTTCCTTGGAAATAGCTGTCGTCCGGGGACCAGACGGAAAAAAAAGGAAGGGAATCGTATCCAAGGAGAAAAAGGCCGCGGAAGTGATTCAATGGAAGGATGCCGCTCCCGAAGTGAAAAGGGATCCGGAAAAGTACGTAAACCGTACCGGGCTGCTCAGCCAGTTGGTCGTCTTTGACGCCTGGATCGCCAATATTGACCGTTCAACAGGGAAAAACCTGATCCTCTACCGGGAGCATCCTGATGAAAAATACGATTGGTACCTGATCGATCACGGACTTGCCCTCTACGGTTCGCCCAACAAGTGGAGGTATTATGGGAAGTGGAACTCACCCGCCTGGAGACGGCTGTGGCGCCATTACCACGTTCCCAAAGGGCTGCTGCAGCTCCAGTCGTCTGCGCAAAAACTTGAACCGATGATTGCCAAAATCGAGTCCTTGTCGCGGCAGGAGATCGACGCTGCCATCCGCAGCGCCCCCAAGGAGTTTCTGCGGGAAAAGGAACGAAAGTTTATCCGCCGGCTGCTGGGATACCGGCAAAGGCAGTTGAGGAAGATCATCCAGAGATGGTTGAAATTCCAGGGAACAAAAGAGAACGCCGGCTGAGAAAAAACGAACTCCCCGTTGCCGCCAACAGGGAGTTTTGCGCCTTATCCTTTATGCAGAATACTTATGGCTCCGGTTCTGCCGCTCGTGGCCGCTCACGATGTCGCCGTTCTGCGTACTTCTGATAGACCTCTTCGTATCGGGCTGCAGCTATTCCCCAATCAAATTGGTTGTGAACGGTCAGTTGTGCCTCGGCAGCCAATGCATTGGCCAGGCTTGGGGCCAAGATCAGCTTTTCGATCGCCTTGGCAAATTCCAGGGGATTGGTATAATCCCGGACGAGGATGCCATTTTGCGGGTTGATAATTTCCGGGATGCCTCCCCGTTTGGACGCGACGACGGGCAGTCCGCTTGCCATCGCCTCCACATTGACCAGACCGAAAGCTTCCTTAAACTGAGTAGGACAGACAAAGCAATCTCCCAACCAGTAGATATGGTGCATGTCAGCAGGGCTTACCTTGCCCAGGAAGAGTATGTCGACTCCAGACTTTTGGGCTGTTTGCCTTAAAAATTCCTTGTAAGGTTTGCTGCATCGACCGGCGAGTATCAGCCGTACCGCAGGGACCTTCTGCTTTACAATCCCCGCCGCCTCAACCAGCACGTGAACTCCTTTTTTGGGAATGATCCTTCCCGTATAAAGGATGTTGCACGAATCAGTTAAAGAATAGCTGGCCAGCGCCATCTCCTTTTCATACAGGGTAGGCGCCCGAAAGCGGGATAAGTCAACCCCAAGGTGGATGCTGATGATCTTTTTGGCATAAAGGGGAAACGCTTTTGCGTAATGCTTTCGGATGAAGTCGCTGTTGCAGATCACGACCGTAGCCTTTTTGATCACGTCACGCCTCTCTTTTTTAGGCAGAGCCGTCATGAAGGTTAGAGAATGCAGCGCGAGAATAAGCGTCTGTCTGGGAAAAAAGCTGCGCAGAACAGGAATGTACTGGGGACGGTTTTCTACTTGGATACAATCAAATTTACGGGTTTTGATGTATTGTATGACACCCGACAGGTAGTCGGGCTCGCTCTCTATGCGTTTGATCGTCAGGTTCCCATCTTTGCTGCTCTTCGGGTAGTGTTTTGACTTTCGGCTGATGATGGTGACGTTATGCCGTTTGGCGACTCGTTTCGCCGTTTCGTAGATGCAAATCTCAACCGATCCGCCTGTTTTGGCAGAGACAGTATAAGCCGGCGGCGCAATAATCAAGATATTCATCAGATTTCCCCCCTTCATTCCCTGTGGGGTTTCTCATAAACATCTTATGTCTATTACGGATTCTCTGATTGTACGATAGTCACGCAAGCGAGCGGACACTAGAAAACCAAGGCTTTCTGCCATCGTCAGATGAGCAGCGCCTTGGTTTTGGGCTATGCCTTCAAGTATTTTTCATACGGGGCGTAATTGATCTGCTTCTCCTGCAGGTGAGCGATCAGCCACTTGTGATCCCGTTTCGGAGTGGCAACGATGTATCCCTTGATGACGTGATCGGGGCTGATGGTGGTCGCCTTCTCTTCCAGAGCGATTTGCCCGATTTTTGCGGCGATCGAGCGGCGGGCGACATCGCGAAACAACTGCGGCACCGGTTCTACCAATTCGTTTAGAAAGCGGCGGGTTTCGTCCGTCCACATCGAACGGGTCTGCTCAATGTAGTAATCCTGCCAATCCAGGTCAGACTTGCCGTCCATCTTTGGCATCGACTTGAGAAACTTGCGGAACATGAAGTAGCCGCCAATCGCAGCCAGGCTGACTAAAACAAATGTCCATCCAATGATAAAGATCGAAAATCCAGTGTTCATCTGACTCTCGTTCACACCTCAACTTTGCCGTATTTTCGTATGCTGGCCCTATCACGCAGCCGAAAGACTTCACTTTTCCAACGGCGCTGACAGGATATTGGTATAGTTGCCTTCCGCTTTTGAAAACACACGACGGATATACTTACTAATGTACCAAAAAAACAGCCGCTTTCATACAAAATCCATGAAAAAATATGGAACGAACGTTCTTCCGGCACAAGGCCCACCACGAAAAGACTTCCCGCTGGACTTAAGCGAGTGTTCAGATTTGCTTATTTCCCTCTTTCCAATACGGCTGACTACAGGTATCATATAAGAAAAGCGCTTGCGGCAGACAGACTGATTTACGGTCTTAGAGCGGGCGAGTAAAGGAGGTTGGCGCAAATGTTCAAGCTTGGACAACGCGTCATTATCGTTGCCGACTCCTTCGAGCAATCCCTGCCTATCGGAGAATACGCTTATATCATCGGGCGCGACCGGAACCCGGACAGCGCGTTTTCTTGGATTATCCGTATTCCTAAACTAGATAAACACGTTCCTGTCACGGAAGAAGACATCGCGTTGGAAGAACAGCTGTTGGAGCAGGAAGCGGAGAAGGTGCAGCGTGAGGCCTTGTTGGACTGGGCATTGGCTACACGAAATGAAACGCTGTTTCGACACCTGATGGGAATCTCCGATGAAGTCGAGGAAGAGAGCGAAAACTCGGTAAAAGAGTCCGCGGAGGAGTTTATACGAAAAGTGAATATAAAGGCCTGGATTTGACAGGGGGAAAGAGCGGTTCCGAATAGAGGAGAACCGCTTTTTTCTTTCAAAAAAAGGTGAAACGAGCAGCACATGTCACGGCCGCTCGTTTCGGGTGCTGCGATTTATTTGAACTGGGTGGTCAGCTTCCGTTCCAGATAGGCTACGGCTTGGTACATCAGCGTCGCGACGACGGCGACGACGACCAAACTGACCATGACCAGGGTAAAATTAAAGACTTGGAATCCGTAAACAATCAGGTAGCCCAAACCCTGTTTGGAGACGAGAAATTCTCCGACGATCACCCCGATCCAGGAGAGTCCGACATTCACCTTTAGCGTCGAAATGATCGTAGGCATGGTCGCCGGCAGGATCACCAGACTGAACATTTGCCGTTTGCTGGCTCCGAAGGTCCGGACGACCTTGATGTAGTTTTGATCCACTTCCTTAAAGCTCGTGTAGACGACGAGCGTCGTGATGATGATGGACACCGAGCAGGCCATTCCGATGATGGAGAGCAGCCCCGGGCCCAATCCGACGATGAACAGGGGACCCAGCGCTACCTTGGGCATGCTGTTGGCGATGACCAGGTACGGGTCCAATACCCGCGAGAGGAAAGGCGACCACCAGATCAATATCGCGATCAAGGTGCCCAAAATGGTTCCGAGAAGGAAGCCGACGATCGTCTCCAGGACAGTGGCGAAAACGTGGGGCAGCAGGCTGCCGTCCAAGAGCTTCTCCCAGAAAAGGTTCCAGACCTTCGAGGGGTAGCTGAAGATCAGAACGTTAATCCAGCCCATCCTTGCCGTCCATTCCCAGAGGGCTAAAAAAAGGGCGAAGAGACCTACCTGTGTGCCAAATACGTACCAGCGCTGGCGAGTTTGGGATCTGACATAGTCGCGATAAATTTGTTCGGTGTCAACTGTTTTCAACCGTGTCTCCCTCCATCTCTTTCCAGACTTCGCGGAACAGCTGGGTAAAACCGACTTCGTTGCGGGCGTGGAGAGGAAGTGCCTGACGGATCGGATCGGGGACGATCACTTCTTTGCGGACCCGGCCGGGATTGCGCTCCAGCACGAACAGGCGGTCTCCCATCGCCACGGCTTCCGACAGATCATGCGTCACCAGGATCGCCGTCTTCTTGTGTTTGCGCAGGGTGGCGATGATCAGGTCTTCCAACTTGAGTTTTGTCTGGTAGTCGAGGGCGGAAAAAGGTTCGTCAAGCAGCAGCACATCCGGCTGGCAGGCGAGAGTCCGCACCAGTGCGACCCGCTGCCGCATCCCGCCGGATAGCTGCCCCGGATAAGCCTTGCGAAATTCGCCGAGCCCCATTTCTTCCAGCAGATACAGCGCGTATTCCACGTTTTCTGCGTTTTTGATTCCTTGTATTTCCAGACCCAGCAGCACATTGTCTTCGATGTTGCGCCAGGAGAACAGATAGTCGTGCTGCAGCATGTAACCGACCTGGCGCGTGGTTCCCGACACTTCTTTTCCGTCGATGAGCACTTTCCCTGCGGTCGGACGCTCCAGTCCGGCAATCAGCGAGAGCAAAGTGGTTTTTCCGCAACCGCTCGGACCGACAAGACAGATAAATTCCCCTTCCTCTACTCGCAAGTCGATCCCTTTGACAGCCATAAAGGCGCTGGTTGGCGTAACATACAGGTGGGTCACGTGGCAAAGTTCGATCTTAGCAGGCGTAGAAGAAAGATGAATCATCTGTTACTTCCCCTCTTTCGCTGCCTGGGCGAAGGATGTGTCTACCAGCTTCGCGTAGTCGGCACGTTCTTGCAGGACGCCTGCTTCCTGCATGATATCCTGCAGGTTGTTCCATGCCTGTTCGCCCAGCGTCGGATCGGTCGCGTAGGAACCCTGCTCGAGGTAACGTTTTACCGAACTGGTTACAATCTCCGGTTTGACATCCTGGAAGTAGGGGGCGATCACTTGTGCCGTCTCTTCGGGAGAATGGGCAGCGACCCATTGCTGTGCCTTGTAGATGGCGCTGGTAAACCTCTGGATGACATCCTTGTGCTTGTCGATATAGCTCTTTTTTGCCATATAGGAGGTGTACGGCACTGTGCCGCTCTCTTTTCCAAACGACGCCACGACATGGCCGACGCCCTCCTGTTCGAACTGGGAGGCCTGCGGCTCGAACAGCTGGACGAAGTCTCCGGTGCCGGACGCGAACGCTCCCGGGATATTGGCGTAGTCAATGTTTTGCAGCATGTTTACGTCCTGTTTCGGATTGATGCCGTTTTTCTTCAAAACGAATTCGCCGACCATCTGCGGCATTCCGCCTGGACGCTGCCCCAGGTAGTCCTTGCCCTTTACCTGATCCCAGGTGAAGCCGTCGATCTGCTTGCGGGAGACCAGAAAGGTTCCGTCTGTCTGAGTCAATTGGGCAAAGTTGACAACCGGGTCGGTTGCCCCCTGCTGCTGTACGTAAATGCTGGTTTCGGAACCGACCAAAGCGATGTCCACCCCGTCAGACAAAAGCGCAGTCATCGTTTTGTCACCTCCCCAGAGGGTGGTCAGCTCCACCTCCAGTCCAGCATCTTTAAAGAATCCTTTTTCGATCGCAACATATTGCGGAGCATAAAATAGGGAGCGCGTTACTTCGCCGATTCGCACTTTTTCCGGACTGCCGCCAGAACAGCCGGAAAGGAAAGCCACAACCCCCAGGCTTATGGCAAATGCGAGTGAAAGCCATCGTTTCATGGGTATCCCTCCTAGGCGTATGTCTAGAATAGGGTATGCGGGCCGGAAAAAATGGTGAATGCCCAGCACCTTTCGTTCCGCGGCTGGGCATCCTTAGAGGAAAGAGGTTGTACGAAGGAGGCAGGGTGCCTGTGAACGTGACTTTTTTGGGAACCGGGTCGGGAGCTCCCACCACGAAACGGAATGTAAGTGCCATCGCGCTGTGGTTTATCCAGCGAGGCAAATGGTGGCTGTTTGACTGCGGCGAGGGGACCCAGCACCAGCTGCAGCATACACCGCTCAAACTGAGCGGACTGGAGAAAGTGTTTATTACCCATCTGCACGGAGACCACCTGTTTGGACTGATCGGACTTCTGGCCAGCAGGTCCCTTCGCGGCGGAGCGCTGCCGCCCATCCAGCTGTTCGGCCCGCCCGGGCTGGCTCAGTACGTCGAAGCGGTGATGTCGATCAGCCCGGTTCACTTGCAGTACCCCCTGTCCGTTCAGACGGTGGAAGCGGGCACCGTCTATCAGGATGATACGCTTGAAGTAAGCTGCGCCGCTGTTTCCCACCGCATTCCTGCATTTGCCTATGCGCTGACAGAGAAACCGGCAGCAGGCGTTTTTCGCAGTGCGTTGGCAAAGGAAGCGGGCATTCCGCCCGGGCCGCTCTACGGTCGCCTGAAGCGCGGCGAGACGATCCGGCTTGCCGATGGACGCGTATTTCGCGGTGAAGATTTT
This sequence comes from Brevibacillus sp. B_LB10_24, assembly GCF_046036945.1. Classification (NCBI taxonomy): domain Bacteria; kingdom Bacillati; phylum Bacillota; class Bacilli; order Caryophanales; family Paenibacillaceae; genus Brevibacillus; species Brevibacillus sp. B_LB10_24. The sequence continues at coordinate 19,996 of NZ_JBJQOQ010000012.1, forward strand.
GTAGGTCCCGCCAGGCCGGGCCGAAAGATCGTCTACAGCGGCGATACGGAGCCGTGCGAAGCGCTCATCTCGCTGGCGCGGGGAGCGGATCTGCTCATCCATGAAGCTACCTACTCCCAGCAGCATCTGGAGCTGGCCAAACGGAGCGCCCACTCCACTGCCGCACAGGCCGCCGGCATCGCCCGCGAGGCACAGGTTGGACGGTTGATCCTGACCCATTTCAGCCCGCGCTATGACGATCCCGATGCAGAGGTTCGTTTGGAGACGCTGCTTGGCGAGGCCAGAGACGTATTTCCCAATACGTGGCTCGCAGCGGATTTTGCCCGCTTTGAGGTAAAGCGCCAGCGGCTTACAGAATCACCGGCAGATCAGGTATGGACGATATAGAACAGGTATGGTACAAGTAAAGGAGAAAGGGGGTGAGCATGGTGGAGTGGTCGTTTGATTTGACACCGCTTTTGCTGTTGACGGGAATTGTGAGCTGCCTGTTTGGTTTTGTCCTAACCAGACCGCTGGCACAGCCCCGCATGATCGCCGCGAGGAACCTGTTGACAACCGCAGTGCCAGTCCAACCGGAAATGTGGAAAGAGCTTCTTCCTGTACGCAGGTGGCTGACGAGGCGGCGACTTCCAGAGCGCCGTTCCAAATCTAGGGGAGAGGACGGTCTGCCATCCTTGGATTCGCGTTTAACCAAACCGATTACAAGGAGGAAGAAATCATATGTATGCTTGGCTGCAGCCCGTCGTATCCATCTTTTCACCCATGCTCACGCTTTGCTTCTGGCTCGTCCAGGACTGGGGTTTGGCGATCGTTTTATTTACGCTGATCGTTCGTTTTTTTCTGTCTCCGCTTAACCTGAAGATCGCCCGGCAGCAGATTTTGCAGCAGCGGATTCGACCCAAAATGCTGGAACTGCAAGAGCGGTACAAGAGCGATCCGCAGCAGCTTGCACAAGCGATGGTAAAGCTGTACCAACAGCACGGAATCAAACCGTTGATGACGTTTGCCGCCGTGTTTTTGCAAGCGCCGATTTTTATGGGAATGTATGCGCTGTTTCTCAGCCAGGGAGCGGCGATGTCGTCTATCTTGATTCCTTGGGTGAGCACGTTTGCCCAACCGGATGCATGGCATATCCTGCCCGCATTATCTATCAGCTTTACGTATCTAGTTCATTTGCTGCCGCTGACCGGTGACTTGCTGCCTGCCCTCCCGCTTGGCCAACGGGCGGGAACCGGGCTGCTGATGGTTCCTGTACTGCTGCTGTTCTTGTGGAAAGCACCTGTGGCAACGGCTTTATACTGGGTGGCCGGTTCGATCTTTGCACTCCTGGAGCGAGTCTTTTACCGGACCGCCTGGGGGAGACGAGTACTTAGCCGCGGCTTGATGGAAGCTGCCGAATGAATACCGCAAGCAGACATCCCTTCCAATGGGGCTGTCTGCTTGCTCTTTTTTTCCCCGGATGATTTTAGTGTATAGCCTATCCCACACAGCGTATTTTCACATACATTGGAATTACGAGGGAGGTGTTATGCCGTGGCTGAGAAGAGGAAAAAACGGAATCCGGCCGCTAAACCCGTCAATCTGAGAGATATTGCCCACTCAATTGCGACCATGGATTCGTCGCTGAAGCGGACTTCCGAGGTGCTGGGCCTGATCCAAAGCGATATTAATGATATCAAGCTGCATATGCAAAAGCGCAACAAGTCAGTCCTGTCGCTGTTTTCCAAAAACAGGAGGAGACGCGAAAGTCCCGAGAGACAGGATAGACCGGAAAGATCGGAAAAACCTGCGAACTCCAAAAGGCCCGTCATGGAAGCGCAAGTCCCTGCCCCGCCGCAAGTCAGGCCTGGAACTGGCGCCTCTCGCGCCCCGCAGAAACAACCGCGTGCCGATCATTCCAACCAACTTTCTGAACTGCTGCAAGGGGTTGATTTGACGCAGATCATGAAGAAACTGCAGGATCCAAAGACGAAGGCAGCGCTGAAAAAACACTCCAATCTGCTGAATGACAGTCAGCTAGATTTCTCGAAAATTATGAATATGATGAAGGATCCGGAAATACAAGATTTGTTAAAAAACATTTCTTGAGGGGACAAACATCCATTTTGATCAATTGGTGACAAGCATCTAAAGAACTTCGCTGCTCTCCTTCATACCTTGTATTGTCTATTGAATCTCTTTGAGAAGGGAGAGAGCGGGATATGGGTTTCTTCGACGATTTCCTCATCGTCTTGGTGCTGTTTATCCTTCTTGTCATTGTTGCAGAGTTCGAAAACTAAACTTGCTGACAGCGATGTCTCCTTCCGACGCTTAGACTGAGACGAAAAAAGAGCAGAAGCCGCTAAGTATGAGGCGACTGCTCTTTTTTATGAATCAATTTCTGCTCCCCGTTTAAACCAAGGGGACGATTGCTTTCAATTCTACCTAAATAGGCTCCCGCTTTGGTATGGATCATCGACCATTTTCCAATGCTTCCTGCCAAAGCCTGCTTAGGACGGGACATCCATATTCACTCCTTCCCCTTCTCTTTATGAAGCTTTTACTAGTATATGGGACAATTTCATTTCTGCTTCTGGTCGATCAACTATATTCGACTTCTAAACAATTTCAACTGCAGAAAGCGGATTCAGCCATTCAACCAATTTCGCAATGATGTGTGATTAACCCAAAGAACTCATCCTTCTTTCGTCATACGCTGTAACAGCAATGCTATCACCTATTGAAAAGAGGTGATCGATAGGCTGTTAAAAGTTCATCAGGCACCTCGTATTTGGCTCATGCTCAATTTTACAAATGGAGGGATTTAAGATGGGGCGTAAAAAGGATCTTCAAAATTTGGAAGTAGGAGAATTCAAAACGAGTAGTTTTAAAACTTCAGATACCAATAATGATGCTGATGAGGTTCTAGGATTCTGCCGAAGCTGCCGCCGTTGCAGAAGATGTCGCAGGTGCGGTGGCTGCTTCAGCTGCTTTGGCTGCTTTGGTTGTTTCTTCTGTTTCATTTAATTCTGGCAGACAGTGACCGTTTTATAGAAAAGTTATCATCCCTGCACAGCTCAGACTTGAGCTTTGCAGGTTTTTTTTCGGCGAAGAGACACCGGACAAATGGCTGTGCATAGGAATGCAGTGTAGTAACTGGTTTTGAAGGATGTACAGCTCACAGTAAAGGAGAAACAAAATGACAAATTTGAGCCCATCTTCACGCCTGAAAGTAAAGGGGGACACGTTTTTTCTCCCTGATCCCGACGGCGGTGTGTACTTTCGAAACAACACTGGTTCTGTTCGCATCGAAGGCAGAGCGATCGATCAGTGGATTGAAATACTGATGCCGATGTTCAACGGGGAGCACACGATGGAGGATCTGACAGACGGATTGTCGGATCAACACCGGGAGCGGGTGTATGAAATCGCAGAAATGTTATACGAAAACGGCTTTGCCCGGGATGTCAGCCAAGACCGCCCACATCAATTGGCGGCAGAAGTTCTAAGCAAGTATGCTTCTCAAATTGAGTTTTTGGACCACTTTGTCGGTTCCGGAGCATATCGGTTTCAAAACTACCGCCAAACAGAAGTTTTGGCAGTCGGCTCCGGGCCCTTTTTTACGTCATTGGTGGCGGCTCTGTTGGAATCCGGATTGCCCAAGCTCCACGTACTGATTACCGACTCGTTGCCAACCAATCGAGTGCGATTGGACGAATTGGCCGCCCACGCTCGCAAAACGGACCCTGAAGTATCGCTGGAGGAGGTCACCTTGTCAAATGGGGGAATGAGTGCCTGGCAGGAGGCTGTAGATCCGTTTGAGTCGATTTTGTATGTGTCCCAGCAGGGGGATGTCGAGGAACTGCGGATGCTTCAAGCTGTTTGCAGGGAGAAGGGGAAAGTGCTGCTCCCCGCCATGTTTCTAAAACAAGCGGGACTGGCGGGACCGCTGGTACATCCTGACTCTGAGAGGTGCTTTGAATCGGCATGGCGCCGGATACACCAGTCTGCGGTTTGCAAAGACCCGCAACTGCACGCCTATTCCCCCACAGCGGGAGCGATGCTGGCAAATGTCATCGTGTTTGAATTATTTAAAACGGTTGCGGGAGCAGCCGAATCGGAAGGGCAAAATCAATTCTTTCTGCTGGATCTGGAGACTTTGGAAGGAAGCTGGCATTCGTTCTTGCCGCATCCTCTTATAACCGGGCTCCCGACAGCAAAAAGGATAGAAAACCTTGAACAAAAGCTCAAAGAAGGTTGGGACAGCGAAGAGCCTGGCGAACTGCTTCCTTTTTTTAGCCGGTTGACATCGCCCATATCAGGGGTTTTCCATGTATGGGAACAAGGTGACTTGAAACAGCTTCCGCTGGCTCAGTGCCGTGTTCAGGCAGCCGACCCGCTGTCAGAAGGACCGGCTAAGCTGCTGCCGGACATGATCTGTACGGGTCTCACCCATGAGGAAGCGATGCGGGAAGCGGGACTGGCCGGCATTGAAATGTATTGGTCGCAAATGGCTGATCTGCTCGTTCCGGTACGGGGAGAATCGCGGGAATGTATCGGTATTGGAGCGGGGGAAACGATCGCGGAAGGCGTTTGCCGCGGGCTGCAATCTTGTTTGGCCGAGGAACTCAGAAAGCGAACGGCGGGGCAGAAGCCTTCTGTCTTTCGGGTGCACTTGGATGAAGTCGAAGATGAGCGCTGCCGTTTTTATTTACAGGCATTGAACACGCTGATAGGAGAGACGGCCATCTGCTTGGGTGAAGAAGTATCGGGCTTCCCCGTGGTGTGGGCCGGTGCAGGCGGCCGCTGGTGGGGCAGTGCAGGATTAAATGTAACAATCGCGCTGCGAAAGGCGTTGCAGCAGGGGCTGTTCTGGGGACAAAACCAGGTTGCGCCAGCGGAACTGCTCGAGGTCTCGGACGTGCTGCCGGACGAAAAGGGACCGCAATCCCTTGCGATCCCCGCGTATGATGCGGGGGACTATCGTGAGCTCCTGTACTCCTCCATGCAGGTGTTAAAACAAGTCCGCAGGCGGCTGGAAGTATTGGAACTGACACTCGAACCGTTTATGAAAGAGCAGCTTGCCGGCGTGTTTGGCGTGTTGCTGCGAGAGGAGGAGTCCCGGTGAGTGCTGTTGTGGCAATTGTCGGAGAAGGACTGTTGGCGGAATTTGCAGGTGGAGAGCTATCCGCCAAATACGAAGTCGTGCGTCAAATTGACCTAGAGGGGGGCGCGCCAGAAGGGGCGGATTTGGCGCTGGTGCTGCACGACGCTTGGCAGCCCTCCGCTCATCGCAAAGCGGAGGAGGTGTTTCAGTCTGCAGGCATCCCATGGCTGCGCGGCTTCGTTTCATTTGGCGATGGTGTAATCGGGCCTTTGGTTCGACCGGGAGTCCCTGGGTGTTCCCAATGTGCGGACGCAAGGCATCTCATGGAAGATAGCGAACGCCGGGAGAGGTGGGAGCTTCAACAGATGCTGGCGGAACAAGGAGGAAAGCCGAGTGATCCGTGGGTATCTCGCACGGGAATTTGGCAGGTCGGCCAACTGCTCATCGCAGAGGTAGACAGGATACTGGAAGGAAGCCGGGCTTTTACAGAAGGAGGAGTGATTTTTATCAATCTAAAAACGCTGAAGAGTTCACGTCACTCCTATTTGCCCAGCCCGCTGTGTCCGGTCTGCAGCCATTTGCCTGTTGATTCGGAGACAGCGGCCCGAATTTCACTGCGGCCGAGTCCGAAGGTCAGCGCAGGCAGTTTTCGCTGCCGTTCAATCGATGAACTGAAGCAATTTCTGTTTAGGGATTACCTGGATTACCGGATGGGCCTATTAAATGGGAAAATGCATGACCTGTTGTCGCCATTTGCCACTGCAAGCGTAAATCTGCCCTTGATGACGGAGAACGAAGCGACAGCCGGGCGGACTCACTCGTATGCGGAAAGCGAGTTGACTGCGATTTTGGAGGGCTTGGAGCGGTATTGCGGACTGCAGCCGCTGGGGAAATCGGCTGGGATTCGCGACAGCTTCCGCAATCTGAAAGACCAGGCTCTTGATCCTTTGAAAGTAGGCGTCCACACGAAGCAACAGTACGCGATGCCAGGCTTTCCTTTCAATCCGTTTCATCCCGATCACCCAATCGATTGGGTATGGGGCTATTCGTTTTTGCAGGAGCGTCCGATTTTGGTTCCGCAGCTGCTCGCATACTACAGCTTGGGCTGCGGCGATGGCTATGTCTTCGAAACATCCAACGGCTGCGCTTTGGGGGGGAGCCTGGAGGAAGCGATTTTCTACGGTATCATGGAAGTGGTGGAGCGTGATTCATTCCTGCTGACTTGGTACGCCAGGCTGCCGCTTCCCCGGCTTGATCTTAGTTCTGCCGACGATCGGGAACTGCAGCTGATGGTCGATCGCATACGAGCAGTAGCGGGATATGAACTGTATTTGTATAACGCGACGATGGAGAACGGTATTCCCAGCATTTGGGCGCTGGCGAAAAACAGAAAGCAAACGGGATTGAATCTCATCTGTGCCGCCGCAGCTCACCTGGACCCCATACGGGCGGCCAAGGGCGCCATACAAGAGTTGGCCGGTTTGATGCTGACGCTTGATGAGAAATGGGAGGAGAATCAGGAGGAGTATGAGCGAATGCTCCACGATCCGTACCTCGTACAAAGTATGGATGATCATGCCATGCTGTACGGTTTGCCGCAAGCCGAGGAACGCCTGCAATTTTTGCTGGATGAAAATCGGCCGCTGCGAACGTTTGCCGAAGAATTCAAGTGGAACACCAAACATGCGGACCTGACCGATGATCTGAAAGACATTCTTCAAGGATTCCGGAGATTAAATCTCGATGTGATCGTGGTTAACCAGACGTCTTCGGAATTGGAACGGAATGGACTTCATTGCGTGAAAGTGCTGATTCCGGGAATGCTGCCGATGACGTTCGGACATCACCTTACGCGTTTGGAAGGGTTGGAGAGGGTGCTGCGGGTGCCAGCCGAACTCGGATATGCGAGACAACAGCTGACACCGGAGCAGCTCAATCCACATCCGCATCCGTTTCCGTAAGCCAGGACGGGGAGAGAGAAGGATGAATCTGGAGGAATTTTTGTACAATCTGCAGTTTGACATTGAAAAGGTCAAACCGCCGGATGTAGACGTAGATTGGGATGATGCGCCGCTTCCGTATAAGATCTACCGGGGACTGCCGGTGTTTCCGCTGTCTTCCGAGGTACCGCTTTCGCTGGAAGGGGTAAGTGAACCGAAGGAACCTGATGTTCGCCAGATCGGCCATTTTCTCTGGTACGTATACGGGCTTACGCAATTGGCTCAATCGGCCGTTCCCTTGTATTCTCTGAAGCCGGCGTTGGGTATCATGCATACGCTTCGGCGTTTTGTTCCCTCCGGAGGGGCATTGTATCCCAGTGAATTGTACGTGTATCTGAAAGTGGAGGATTTGCCTTTTGGGATGTACCATTACGATGCTGCGCACCATCGCCTGGTTTTGGTGCGTGAAGGCAATTTCGATGCCTATCTGGCCCGGGCTCTGGGCAATCGCTGTGACGTGTCGGCTTGTTTTGGGGCTGTGTTTGTGTCGACCATGTTCTGGAAAAACTTCTTTAAGTACCATAACTTTGCCTATCGCCTGCAAGGACTGGATGCCGGGGTATTGATCGGACAGTTGTTGGAGGTGTCAAAGCGGTTTGGGTTTGAAACGGGCGTGTACTTCCGCTTTTTGGATCAGGCCGTCAACCATTTACTCGGGCTGTCCGAACAAGAGGAGAGCGTGTATGCAGTGATCCCGCTGTCGATAAAACCTCCCGCTGCCTGGTTTGCCAACCGTGATGGCGAAGCCGGGAAGCAGGTTGCTGCCGAGCAGTTGTGCCGGGAGCTGTCACCGATTGCTCCTCGTCACTACGTGCGGTCGCGAAGGGTCAAAGAGTATCCCATGCTCATCAAGCTAAACAAAGCCTCCTTTTTGGAGGCGATCGGGCCGGTTCAATGGACAGCAGAGAGAAGCGAGAATGACAGCGGCAGCCAGATGGCGCCTCTCCCTCGCGTAGATAGATTGACCTATGACCTTGCATCGGTCAGCCAAAAACGCTGTTCGCCAGGGGACGACTTCGTTTTCGGCCAGGTTGATCCATCTCAACTTGCCACACTGCTGCATGAAGCGACGGCCTCCTTCTCGTATCGAAGTGATTTGGATGAAGCCTCCAAGCAGCCTCGGCAGCGCGTTTCGCTTTATGGATGCCTATTTGGCGTTGAAGACATACCACATGGTGCCTACCAGTATGACAGTGCTGCTCACGCCTTGCGTCCATTGCTCCCCGGGGACCAGCGGGACCTGCTGCATGAGGGGATGTCGATGTTCGGTGTCAACCTGTTCCAGGTGCCTATGTGTCTGCATGTAGCGGGGAATCGGGATTTCCTGTTGCCGGCGCTGGGATACAGAGGGTACCGCATCCTGCAAATGGAAGCGGGGATGCTCGTGCAGCGCTTGCTGCTGGCAGCGTCTGCCATCGGGTTAGGAGGGCACCCGTTACTGGATTTTCATACCCAAACGTGCGATGAGATTTACAAGCTGGCTGCTTTTGAAAAAACAAGCCTGATCCAAATCCCGGTCGGTCACTACTGCCTTCGAACCCGGCTGCAGGGAGGCTTGCATAGTTAGCTCAAAAAAGGACACACGCAAGAAAACCACCTGTGGCGCTGTTTGGGCGCCGTCGGGTGGTCTTTTTGCTGGAGTGCACTTATTGGTGAGTCTGCCCGGGTTCAAAGTCCTGCTGAACCCGAAACCAGATGTTCAAATCGTTGATGACGCTGGCCAATTCCGCGATTTCTTTGATCAGCTCGCATGAACGCTGGAAATTTTCTTCGTCATGCAGCTGTTCCTGCTTCTGGTTGATGATTCTCTCCAACTGAAGAATCCGATCAGGAATTCGCGCGCGAATTTCTTCCCACTTCAGCAGCATGTCGGCCCGCTCCTGAGTGGAGTACATGTCCCACTCCCGATCCAGGGCGGGAAGGGGAATCCCCAGTCGATGATCCAAGACAAAATGGTCCAAAATCCTGCTTCACTCCTCTCTCGTCCTCTACATCATATCACAGAAGAGCGTGGTACAATGTAGAGAAAAAGCGAAGGGGTTGATTCCGTTGCCTCATCGGGTGCTCGTTGATGCCGATGCATGTCCCAGGTCGGCGCTTGCCATCGTCGAAACGGTCTGCAAAGAATACGGTTGGACATGCCTTACTTACGCCAGTTACAACCATCTGCGAACCGGTCCCAACCACACAGTCGTCGATGCCGAACCGCAAGCGGTCGACATCAAACTGACAAACGACACGCTGCCAGGCGATATCGTCGTCACACAGGATATCGGTCTGGCAGCGCTGATCCTGGCCAAACAGGCAAAGGCCCTCTCGCCCCACGGCGAAGTCTTTTCCCACGAGAATATCGCTTTTCAGCTGGAAAAGCGAAATGAACAGGCCAGGTACCGCCGCGGGGGAGGAAGGACTCGCGGACCCTCTGCCCGCACCGGCAAAGACGATCAGCGCTTTGCCGCCTCGCTGCGCCTCCTGCTCGCCGCAGCCGATGAGCGCGAGTGACCTAAACGGGGTAGCCGAATTCACGCATCAGGTTCAACCACTTTTCGACGCTTGACCGATGCTTTTTTTCCGGGGGCAGCACGATGTAGACGGAGCGCTTCGGCGGTGTGCTGCCGCTGATCGTAATTTGCCTGAGCGTCCCGTCAGCCAGCTCCGCTTTTACCGTCGAACGGGTGACGAGGCTGACACCCAGTCCTTCCTTGACGAAGTCGATGGCCAATTGCGGCTTGTCAAGCTGCAGCTTGGGCACGTAACTGGGCGGCAGGGACTGGTGAATCCATTCGTGAAAGGGCGGACCCCAGTTGACGTACAACAGCGGCAGCTGCGCCAGCTCCGATACATCGACAACCTGTTTTTGTGTCACCGGATGGGAAGGCGAGCCGACCAGCACAATCTCGTCCTCGTAGAACGGGATGACCTCGAAGTTGGGCAGGGACGGCGGAATGTAGACGATCCCCAGCTGGATGATGTGGTCGAGCAGATAACCGATGACGTCTGAGGAATGCCCGGTTTTGGTCCCGATGGCGATCTTTGGATAGCGCAGGTGGTATTCCTTCAAGATCGGTTCCAGCATGAAGGTCCAGATCGAGTCCAGGCTGCCGATCGTAAAGCGATCTTCGTACGGCTGCAGAGCGGCCACTTCGCTCAAACCTTCGTGGGCCAGCTTCAGGATCCGCTCGGCGTAAGGAAGGAGGGCGAGTCCCGCCTGTGTAATTTCCACACTCCTTTTGTCGCGGATAAACAGGGGTTTTCCCACCCGCTCTTCCAGCTGCTTGATCCGCATCGTAATGGTCGACTGTACGAGGTGGAGGCTTTCCGCCGCCTTGGTAAAATTTTTCGTTTGTGCCAGGGTATAAAAGGCCTTTAGCTGCTCGAAGTCCATCAAATGATTACCTCTTATGAAAAAGATTGATAACACTGAACGAAATTGTTCGTTTCTCAAATTATACAATTTTATGTAAGCTGGGGGTAGCTTCATTGAAATACGGTTGAAAGTGGGCAGGATTTACATGAATCGAGAAGTTTGGCGGCAAACTCCAGTTTCAGTCAAATGTTTGCTGGCCGTATCGTTTTTGATGAACATGGGCTTCTATGCGCTCATCCCCTATTTAACCCTGTATCTGACCGGAAGCTTTGCCTGGACGGTCGCGATGGCCGGACTGATGCTTGGCGTCCGGCAGTTTTCCCAACAGGGCTTTGCCTTTATCGGCGGGATGGCGGCCGACAAATTTGGCTACAAGGCCACAATGCTGCTGGGATTGATCGTGCGGGCCGCCGGTTTCACCATGTTTGCTTTTTGCACGGAGACCTGGCAGTTCTTTTTGGCGGCGTTTCTCTCCGGAATGGGCGGCTCCCTGTTTGATCCTGCCGTCTCCGCAGCGTACGTCATCCTGACACCCGGGTCCATTCGCCAGGAAGTCTTCGCCTTCAAGAACGTGCTGAACAACGTTGGCGTCGTCGGCTCGCAGCTGATCGGCACCGTGCTCGCAACAGTGGATTTTTTCTGGCTGTCGCTCTTTTCCGGAATGCTGTACGTCGGCTGTGCCACAGTCGCCTTTTTCTATTTGCCGCCAATCCAGGCTGGCAACAAAAAAGGGGGGATGGGCGCCGGCTTCCGGCATATTTTGCGGGACGGCTCGTTTCTCAGCTACACGGGGATCCTGATCGGATTCTACTATGTGAATATGCAGTTGTTCTTGTCTGTGCCGCAGATGGCGGAGCACGTGCTGGGCAGCAAGACTGGCGTCGGGGTTGTGCTTGCTACGGTTGCCGTATCCGTCATCCTGTTTCAAATGAAAATCTTGCATTGGGTTGAAGGCTTTCAGCAGCGTTTTACCCTGATCGGCATAGGAGCGCTGGTCATGGGAGCGGGGCTGTTTTTGCTTTCCTTCGCGGGCTCGCTTTGGGCGATGATGCTCGACGTATTTATTTTTGCGATCGGCACCATGATCTCTGCGCCTTTTCTGATCGACATGGTCCCGCGGTTTGCACCCAAAGAATACATCGGCGCCTACTACGGGTTCAACGGGTACTCGCTGGCGTTTGGCGGCTCCATCGGCACCTTTTTCGGCGGCTGGATGTACGATCTGGGAGTACAGCTCGATCTGCCGTGGCTCCCCTGGTCGATCTGCCTGGTCATCGGCATGCTGGTCGCTTGGGGATTGTATACATTGGAAGGGAAGCTGCACGTAAAAGTAAGAGGCCAGTCAGCCTAGATCAAGACAGATTTCTCCCATCGGCAAAAACAGCGAAGCTCTTCTGCAGGGGATACCGAAGCGGATTTTGGATACCCTGAGGGAAGAATTCATTCCAGTAACAAGCATGGGAGGATCGGAAACGATGATGCTGAAGTATGGGACTGTTGTACTATCGCTGCTCGCCACTCTGATTTTGCAACCGCTGCAGGTGACGGCGGAACAGCCGGCAGTCTCGGATGAAACGGCGCCACCCCTGCCGATGCGGGTCTCGCCTGTGACGATCCCGGCCCGCATTGCGCTTGTTTCCGGCAATGCGCTTTGGATCGTAGAGGGGAGCAAGCCGGAGGCCAAGCCCGTCAAGGTTCAGACCAAGGGATCTGTAGACGCCATCGGCTGGTCACACGATGGGGCGTGGCTGTTGTACCAGCAGCGAACCAAGGAATTTGGTCCAGCCTATCTGTGGGCAGCCAAGGCGGACGGCAGTGTCACCCGGCAGGTTGATTCCCAGCCGTTGTCTGATCAAGCCTCCTGGTCGCCCGTACAGAACATGATCGCTTACAGTACGCTGGATCCTGCTGGGCAGCTGCCCGAAGGAAATCTAAAGATCGCCACGGTGTACGCCGACGGTCAGATTTCTTCACGCGTGCTTTTGCCTGGCAAGAGCAGGGTCGGAGCGTTTGCCTGGGCACCTGACGGAAAGAGCCTCGCCGTCTCGCTGGAGCGGCTCAAAACTGAACCGCTGCTGATCGACCGGGTCACGCTTGCGGGAAAACGCACCCGTCTGATGGCCGAGGGAGGGCCGGTTGATCCGAATGTCGGAATCTACCCATACCTGGCTTCCGGCCTTACGTGGTCGCCGGATGGCAAGTATTTGGCCTTCCACGTTACGGTCAGTTCCGGATCGATGTCGGCGGACGGGGTGGCCATTCAATTGCTGGATACCACCAAACCCAACTGGATCGTGGAGTTGGGTGTCGGACTGAGATACCCGCAGTGGCTGGCCTGGTCGCCCGACAGCCGACAGTTGGCCTATATTCAAGGCGGGCGGCGGGAAGCGACGGACAACAAGCATTTGTTCATCGTCGATGTCAGCGCCGGATTTGCCATCGTGGACAGCGGAATGAAAGGCTACGTCGATACCCAGCCACGCTGGACAGCCAAGCAGCCTTACGCTGTTGTGTTTGCCCGGGGGAGGGAATCGTTCAAGATGGGCACGACAGAATCCGGCGGCGTTCTGGTGCCGGGACAGCGCATCTGGATACGCGGCCGGGACGGTCAGGAGCAGGCGATCACCGTAGGACCGGACAGCACGGCCGACTACGATCCGCAGGTGTCCCCGGACTGCAGGCAGCTGCTGTTTATGCGGCTGCATGAAGCTCACAAAGGCTCCCTTTACGTTCAGGAGTACCCCAATGGCCCTGCCGTTCCATGGCTGACGGGACTGTCGGGTGAGTTCGGATATTACGGCAACTACTATCCAAGCTGGATACAGGTCTTCTGGGAACGGCCGCGGCGCAGCGGATAAAAGCGAATCCCTCTTTTTTCTGCGAAAGATTTTCAGCGAAAGAACAGAGGAAAGGCGAGCGGAGAGAAACCTGACGTTTGATGGAGAAATTTGTTTCCTAAAAAATACCATAACGAATGTAACTTTTTCCGCCTTTATCTCGTATAATATAATAGAAACCTTTGGTTATAGATGAAAAGAGGGAGTGTTGCTATGGATGAGCGTAAAAAGTTAAGAAAAATGCTGTTTGTTACAGGATCGATCGGCTTCTTTGTGTTCGCAATGGTCGTCGTCACCGAGATCGTGCGTTTATCTGTTCATGTTATACGGTAATGAATAAACCGATTGTATAGAGGCAGTGCTTGCCAGAAAAAAGGAGCTTTTCCTCTGAGATTATGGGGAAAGCTCCTTTTTTTTCGACAAATATCGAGTTTCTGTGGATAAGAAGCAGAGTCAAATCCACATTGGTATTCTTCGTTTTGTAACAGTTTTACACAAGCTATTCACAGGTTACCAACAGTGATGTCCACAGAACCTGTGGATATCGGAACGGTTGTTCGAGCCTGGACGGACATGCTACAATGAAAAAAATGAGTGGAGGTGTAAGACGTGAAGTACCTAAGCGATGCTCTATTGCTGGAAGTGTATCAACGGGCTAAAGAACTCCAATTAGAGCAGGCGTTTATCGAGCTACTCTACTCTGAGATGCAAGACCGCAATTTAGTCCAATTTGAAGCTTCCACTCAAGACCAGGCAACAAGAACGGCGTAGCAATCGATCCGAACGTTGCCTCGAGCCTGTTGCCGCCCGCTTCTGCACGGGCGGCTTTTTCATAAAGTGGAGCTTACTCCGCCGCCAGTTCAAAGGCCGTTATGGAGTCAATCGGCTCCCCGTTTACCTGTTCCGGCAGATAGAACAGAACCGGTCCGCGTTCGCGAATCGGCTTCCCGTCCTTGGCGAACTGAAGAATTGCCCGCTTGGCCTGCTCCAACGTAAGGGTTATGGTTTCCATGTTTTCACGATGGATGCGCAGAAGAGTCGCCTCCGGCAGCGGTTCGGCGTTTTCCAGAAACGGCGCCAGCTTGATGGCGAAGTCGCCATCCAGTACTTTCCGCACTTGAAGCAGGCTGCGCTGTTCGGAAGGAGGAGTTGCTCCTTCCTCCAGTTCCTTGTCCCATTGTGCCCCCGTGCCTTGCAGGTAGGACTGCTCTTGGTCGGCATCTTCAACATCTGGCCGATACGTGCGAAGATCAAATTTCCGATCGTCAAAAATCCACACACTGGGGTCAAGCGTAATTCCAAAGCGTACGGCTCCTTTTATCACAATTACGTCAGCCATATCCATCTCTCCTTTGCTCACTTCTTTACATTACTTCATCACGGCGGATAAGTACAGACCCGCAGCGGTCCCTGTCCTTTGCCTGTCCGAAATCACTTCTTCGTTCCGTGTTCGAGAGGGTTAATTTTCCATGGAAACACAAACAGACCGCTTCTCCTCTTTTCAAATGGACGTAAATGGCGTACTATGTATGATAGATAGTGGCAAACGGAGGGATAGGTTTTGACACAGGTTAGGATTCCGGACATGGCAAATAAAGCACTCGCATTGCTGCGAGATGATGCGAACAAGATCTATAAATTGATTGACGTACAGATGGAAAACCTGACCATGCCGCAGTGCCCTCTCTATGAGGAAGTACTGGACACGCAAATGTTCGGGCTCTCCCGTGAAATCGAGTTTGCCGTTCGCCTGGGTCTGATCGAAGAAGAGGCCGGGCGAGAAATCATGGGGGATTTGGAACGCAAACTTGCACTGCTTCACGAAATGTTTAATAAAGACAAGTAAGCGAGGGATGAACTCATCCCTCGCTTTTTTTAGGTGATGTAGAAGGCGGTCCCGAGAATGAGGTAGACGGCGAGCAGCAGTACGCCTTCATACCAGTTTGTCGCCCCGTCTCGCGAAATGGAAATGGCAATGAATGCCCCTACGGCAATGGCGGTTAGTTCATAAGGGGTAAAGACGATATTCATCGGAGTGCCCAGCAAGAGACTGATGAGTATAAGCGTCGGGGCGACAAAGAGGGCGATCTGCAGACTGGAGCCGATAGCGATTTCCACCGCGCCGCCAATCCGGTTTTTCATCGCCAGCATGACAGCCGCACTGTGTTCAGCCGCATTGCCGATAATCGCGATGACAAAGGCGCCGACGAACAGCTCCGACCAGCCGAAGGTGACTACTACGGATTCGATGCTGTGGACCAGCCATTCCGAGACGACGGCGACAAAGAAGGTTGCGGCGATCATCATGATGATTGAGACGCCCTTCGACCAGAGCGGCTCGTGATCGTTTGGCTCGATGTCGGCAAGAATCTCTTTGTGCGTCACCATGGAGAACAACAGCCAGAGGATGTAGGCCACGATCAGGATGATCGCGATCACGACGCTAAGCAGGTTGATCTGATCCTGCGACAGACCGCTCATGAACACAGCCGGCACAAACAAGCCGATAACCGACAGAACCATTAAGGAGGAGTTGTGCCCGGCAAGCGTCCCATTGTACGCCTGCTCTTTGTATTTAAAGCCGCCAAACAGCACGCTCAGGCCCAATACGAGCAGCATATTGCCGATGATAGAGCCGGTGATGGAGGCCTTCACCATATCGAACAGGCCTTCTTTCAGCAAGAAAAAAGAGATGATCAGCTCAGCGGCATTGCCGAAAGTAGCGCTGAGAAATCCGCCGATTCGGTCCCCGGCGTAGTACGCTACACTCTCCGTGGCCTTTCCCAGCCAGGCGGCCAAGATGACGATAGCCAGCGAAGCTATGGCAAACTTGAGGATTTCATTTTGCAGCAGATAGTGAGAGCCTGCCGCGAGCACCAGGCTGGCTGCGATCAAGGTATAAAAACGTTTCAGGTTCACCCGTGTCACCTCGGTACATAGTCTGCCCTGCGGCTCCTCTATTTATATGACGAATGCATATCGTGCAGAAGACGTGAAAAAATAGGAAAGACAAAAACGGCTGGAGGAAAGGAGGAGTTTTGCTTGACACAACCGTATTTTTGTCCGACCTGCACATCCAATCGGATGCGCTTCAACATCATTCAGCAGGTTCCCCAAGCAGTTCGCATGGATCCGCAAACGGGCGAGATCGTAAAAAACTTGTCTACCGAAGAACTAGATGCGTTTCATCAGCCGTATCGCGGTGATGCTTTTCTGGTACAGTGCGGAGTGTGCGGGACCATTGAGCGGGAAGAGCGTTTCATCAAAATGGCACAAAAAGGATAAAAGAAAGCTGCTGATCATATGGTCAGCAGCTTCCTCTTTTTATTTTGTTTCCTGCTTGTCAATAGCAGAAGATGTGCTTGCCGATCTGCTTGATTTGCGGTCTGCTCCAGATCCACTTCGAGGTTGCCGTCTCCGGGTTGAAATAGTACAGCGCACCGTCAGTTGGGTCCCACCCGTTGATGGCATCCTGTACAGCTTTTCTCGCAGAGTCGTTCGGGGTCAGCCAAATTTGCCCGTCGGCTACGGCCGTAAAGGCGAGCGGTTCAAAGATGACACCGGACGGCGTATTGGGAAATTGCGGGCTCTTTACCCGGTTTAAGATGACGGCAGCCACGGCGACCTGCCCTTCGTAGGGTTCCCCGCGCGCTTCCCCGTACACACATTGGGCCATTATTTTCAACTCATTTTCCGGGAAGCGCTTCGAGTGCGTGGTTCCAGCCGGAGTTGATGGCGCAGTAGGCTGGGGTGCAGGTGCAGGTGCAGTTGTTCCGGCGCCCAATTCCTCGGCAGTCGGGCGGTAGTCCTTGGTCGCATTGTAGAGCATCAGCTTGCTTTTCGGACCCAGAACACCGTCTACCTCTTCCAGGCCGAATTCGTATTGAAAGTTCCGCAGTGCCCAGTACGTCTGCCAGCCGAACTGACCGTCGACAGCGCCATGGTAAAAACCTAAATGCTTCAAACGGTACTGCAATTCACGAACGTCCTTGCCCGTCGCGCCTACCTTGACCACCTGGTTGCTGAACGCCTCTGTCACAGTCTGGATCCCGGCTGTAACGGCAACCAGGGAGAGAAGAACGGTCAGAAGGATAAGTTTCATCCGCTTTGTCATCCGCATGTAAGTATCTCCTTCCTGATCTTGCTTCTGTGGTTATTTTGTCCCGACCTGTACTCTTTTAGGAGGAATCACAGTTGTAAAATACTGGTCATTTTTTACCGGCCGATCAAACGTTATTTTCTCTTTTACACCCAAGCTCTTGCCCGGTATAATAAGAAAAAGTTCGTATATGAACACGCTTTCACACGGCGTGTCGACATACATGGCGGCTGCAGACATGTACGGTTGGACCTACTTATATCCGAGAGAGGTGTGAAGCATGGAAGGTAGAATGAGGGGAGAAGTGCGCGTTGCTGATCACGTGGTGGCAGTGATTGCCAGTGTAGCAGCTCAGGATATTCCGGGAATTGTGTTCAAAGGGGGATTGTACGAAGAGTTCTCCAAACGCGTAGGAGGGAAAAATTCCGCCAAGGGCATTCAGGTGAAACTGGAGGAAGGGGAGACGAAGATTGACATGCGAGTCGTCGTGCGGTACGGACTGCAGATCCACCAGGTTTGCCGGGCCTTGCAAGCGCAGGTCAAACAGTTGGTCGAGCAGCTTACCGGGATCCCTGTCAGGGAGATCAACGTCCGCGTCGAGGGAATCGAAACCGCTTGAGCTGCAGAAAAAAGAGGCCTTCCTTCACGGGAAAGCCTCTTTCTTATTTGAAAACTGCAGCCGCGGGCTTTAGGTTTGGCCCCTGGCTTGTACCAGCTCCAAGGCCTTTTGCCGGTTTACTTCTCGCGACACGCTGAGCAAGAGGCCCGTTCCGAGCAAGCAGACCAACAGGGAGGAGCCGCCGTAGCTGATAAAGGGAAGCGGCACTCCGGTCAACGGAATAGAGGCGGTAACGCCGCCGATGTTGATCAGCGCCTGGATGCCGATCATCGCGACAACGCCAATCCCTGTGAGGCTGGCGAAGTTGTCCTTGCACTTGAGGCAGATGTACAGGCCCCGCAGCAAAAAAGCGAGGTAAACGAGCAGGAAGATGGACGCGCCGATAAATCCGAACTCTTCGCCGATGACGGAAAAGATAAAATCGGTATGGGCTTCCGGTAAATACAAATACTTCTGAATGCTTTTTCCGTACCCGGCTCCCGTAATCCCGCCGCGGGCGAAGGCAAAAAGCGATTGGCTGATCTGCCATCCGTCACCCTTGGGATCGGCCCATGGATTGGTATATGCAAGGATTCGCACAAGGGCGTGACTTTTGACCGAAACGTACCAGGTTAAAAAGAGAGAAACGGGGGGAACGGTCAGCAAGAACAGCTGCTTGATATTGGCGCCGCCGCAGACCATGATAATTCCGGCTGTCCCCAAAAGAATCGCGGCTGTTCCCAGATCGGGCTGCAGGGCGATCAAGAGGAAGAACACGCCAGTTACCACCAGTGCCGGCATCAGCCCCGTTTTAAAATCGCGAAAGCGCTCCCCCTTTTTGGAAATGATCGCGGCCAAGTAGAGAATCAAACCTAGCTTGGCAAATTCGGCCGTTTGCAAACTGGCTGGTCCTATTTTTATCCATGACTGCGCTCCTTTGATCGGATCCGCAATACCTGGCACATACACCAGGATAAGCGAGATAAAACTCAAGACGGCGATTAGCAGAAAGTTTTTTTTGTAGAACGAAAATGGGATATTCATGGTGATAAACATCCCGATTATGCCTGCGCATACCCACATGATCTGTTTCTTAATAAAGTAGAGGGAGTCTCCTTTACAAGACCCGCACCCAAGAATGCTAAAATCGACGTATGCGTAAATCGAACTGGCGCTGATCACCATGGTTATTCCAAATCCTACCAGTAAAGCTGTCAAAAACAGGAGTAGAAAGTCCGGTACACCGCGCGTTTTCAACAGATGATACCCCCTTGACGGAAAACAGAGAGGATCCCTGCTCCCTCTCTGCCAAATGTGGAGTATATGTTAGTAACTTGACAACTTTTCTTTTAGTTGGCTCAATTTGCGATTAGCGGAGTCGAGAATGGCTTTTGGCACTTCTGCATCGTAGTCCAAACCATGAGGGAAGAGGTGCTTGCCGATAAATGGCTCATCAGTCTTGAGCAGCGTGTGCGGATCTTCCAATCCGCCTTCAACAACATCCGCCGGAACGCGCAGATAGTATGTGTTGGAGCGATCGTCCATTTTATAATCATATGTAGCGTGGTTATAATCCCATGCCCAGCGAATAAAGCCAAGCCCGTTCATGATTTCGTCTAATTCAGCAAGAATCAGCTCTTTATTGCCAATCCCTGTGTCCTTCAACAGCATATGTTTTTCCTCCTTAACGTACCTTCCTGTTTGTAGGGAATCATTCACTCTCTTATGATAGTAGGTTTTCCGCATTAACGCAATGTGTAAACGGGATTCTTACGGAACTTGTCACAGTGCATGAGATCGCAGGGGGCGGGAAAAACTACAAACTGTTCATGAAAAAAGGAGGAAACAGGGATGGCAAAAGTGGAAAATCGCACCTTGCGTGAAATTATGACGAAAGATGTTGAAACCGTAAGCCTGAAGGACAATGTCTACGAAGTGGCCTGCAAAATGCGCGATTGGAACGTAGGATCCATTCCTGTCGTAGACGAAAAGCACGATGTGATCGGGATCATCACCGACCGGGATATCGTCATCCGCGGCCTTGCCGAGAAACGGGAAGGATCGGCTGCGATCGAGCAGGTCATGTCCCGTGACATCGTGCTCGGCCGGCCTGATATGACGGTAGACGAAGCGGCAAAGATGATGGCCGAACACCAGGTACGCCGCCTGCCTGTAGTCGACAATGGAAAACTGGTGGGCATCGTCGCCCTGGCCGACATGGCTGTGCGCCAAGTTCATCAAGATGAAGCCAGCGAAGCGCTTAACCAGATTTCCGAACCGGCTTCCCGCCACTAATCGCCGGGTGAAGGGCCTTTTCTCAACGCATGGGGAAAAGGCCTTTTGCATTTTTCGTAAAATGGGCTTGATCGACCATGGCATCCTCCCATCCGCCCGCATAGGCTGGTAACGTGAAGAAAGGAGGATCCATATGGGCTTTTTTGATTTTGGCGAGAATGAAGAGATTCTCTGGATCATTATTGTAGTGGTGATTCTTCTGTTCTTTTTTAACGACCGGAACTGAGCAGTCCTGTCTGGCTTTTTCGCGAAACGACCTTGCAAGGGGTCGTTTTTGTCATACTATGAAGCTTTACCTTGCGTTTCGAAAAATTTATACTTGTAAATAAACTTCCTTTAAAGGAGGGTATCCAGTGACAAAGCAAGCGTCAAAACCCAACGTCATTTCAAAAACGTTAGAAGTGATTCGGGCTTTTACGGATCATCAAAAGGAATGGGGCGTCAATGAGCTGGCCCGTTTTTTGGACGTGCCAGTCAGCACACTTCATCGCATTCTAAAAATACTGAGAGGGGAAAATATCCTGGAAGTTTCCTCCGAAACGGGAAAATATAAAATAGGTGCAGAGATGATTCGGATGTCCTCGATCATCTCTTCCAAGGTTGACATTAAAAATGTGGCGAGACCTTTTATGAAAAAACTTTCGAATATGGTGAATGAATCTGTCTACCTGGCTCTTTACCATCCCCAGCACAAAAAAATGTCCCTTATTGACAGCGTCCACAGCTCGAATAATGCCCTGCAATATGTGCTGGAACTTGGAGTCTTGCAGCCGATCTATTTCGCCGCCAGCGGCAAAGTGATTCTCGCCTTTCTCGGTCAGGAGGAAATTGACAGTGTTTTTCAAGCGGAGGGAGTCAGCGAAGAGGATCAAGTCAAAATCAGAAAAGAGATCGCGATGATTCGCGAGCAGGCGTACGCCTTTACGATAAACGAAAGGAAGATCGGGGCCTTGGGGATTAGTGCGCCAATTTTCGATGCTTCGCAGAAGGTGATTGGCAGTTTGTTCTGTGTAGTCCCCGTCAAGAATTTCGATGAGAGCAAAAAAGACTTTTTCGTCAGACACGTCAAGGAGGAAGCTAAAAATATCTCCAATTTACTTGGCTTTCGATAAATCACAGTGCAATCACAGTGTAACCATCCATCCTGACGAAAAATAAACTAGAATATTCATAAAAATCGTGATAATATTCTACTATTAGAATTGTACTTACTCTTAAAAGAGGGGAAGCAGCCAGCGAAAGAATAATAGCATATTGGCATACTCAAAAAATGGAATGGTATTCTATTATATGGTATGCTTTATTATTTTCTTATTATTTTTTCGCCAATTAACGGAATGGCATTCAACTATGTGGAATGAACTGATAGTTAAGAGAGGAGGAGATGTTTGCGTTTGGGAGATACATCATTTTGAAAGCGCTTTTCCATGAAAGGGGAAGGGAATGATTATCGTGAGAATTCTAAAAAGAGCTGGTTTAACCGTTGCCATGATAAGTCTGCTGATCACGACGGCCTGTGGCGGTACAAAAGCGGGCGAACCTGGCAAGCAGCAGGATTCGTCAAGCTCTTCGGAGGTGATAACCCTGAAGGCGGCGGACTCCCTCCCGACGAGCAACGACTTGTCATCAGAAGGCATCGTGTATTGGATGAGGCAAGTGGAGGAGTTGACCAATGGGAAAGTGAAGTTTGAACATTTCCCTGCGGAACAGTTGGGAAAAGCAAAAAACATGCTGGATATCACGAAAAATAAAGTAACAGATGTCTCGTATATCGGAGTCGGGTATGTTCCGGATAAACTCCCTTTGAGCGGCGTTGGAGAGCTTCCCGGTGCAGCCTCCAGCTCTGTGGAAGCGACCAAGGCGTACTGGAAGGTTGTCCAAGATCTGTTACTGGAAAAAGAATTTTTGAAAAATGGCGTTCGCCCCATGTTTGCGGTTGTACTGCCTCCCTACAAGGTCATGACGAAGGGAAAGCCGGTTCAAACCATTGAAGATCTCTCGGGACTAAAGCTGCGCTCTGGAGGCGGAGCGCAAAGCTTTACGCTCACTTCTCTCGGGGCAACTCCCGTTTCGATGCCGGCGCCCGATACATACACGGCACTGGAGCGGAAAACCATTGACGGGGTCATCTTCCCGTTGACGAGCATCAAACCGTATCAATTGGAAAAAATTGTGGAATACGTAACGGATAACAGCAACTACGGAGGCTTTGTAGCCACTTATTGCATTAATGAAAAAGTCTGGCAATCTTTGCCGGAGGACATCCAGCAAGCCATGCTGAAAGCGGGCGAGAATTCGATGAATCACCTCGCTTCCCATCTGGATGACATGAATCAAAAGCTCCAAGCGGAATTTAAAGCCAACGGCGTTCAATTCATTGAGATGGACGAACAAAACTTTGGAAAATTTGACCAAATCGTGAAAGGCATATGGGACAATTGGGCGAAAGAATTGGACAATCGGGGCTTGCCGGGCACGGAAGTAAAAGACGCTTTCAAAGCGGCGCTGAAAGGGCAGTAAACGCTGCAGAGGGAAGGGGATTGTATGAACAGGTTCAAACGCGTTTTTGCGAAACTGGAGTCCATTCTTCACGCCTTGAGCTCCGCAGCCATCTTTTTCATGATGCTGCTCATCGCTTTCGATACGGCAGGCCGTTACTTTCTTAACAAGCCGATACAGGGAACGTACGAAATAACGGAAATGTACTTGATGGTGATGGTCGTATTTCTCACCCTCAGTTACACATTTAAAAGCGGGGATCACATCAGGATCGACATCTGTTATCGCCGATTCCGCCCCAAAACCAAAGCTCTCATTGACGTGTTTGGCATGCTGATCTCTGCTGCACTGTTCGCTGTGATTGCCTATCAAGGCGGGATGTCAACCCTTGAGGCCTGGAGTCAAAATGAGTATACCTTTGGCGTTATCACCTTGCCTATGTATCTGTCGTATATCTGGGTTCCACTGGGAAGCGGCGCGCTGACCTTGCGTTTGATCATCGATGCTTGCAAGGAAGTCCAAAAACTGATGAAAATGAGTAACGAGGCCAAAACCGCATCCCGGCTGTAAATTTAGCTTCATTTCTGAAGCCGCATCAAAAGAGAGGTGCCAAAATGACTGTAGCAATACCGATTTTAGGTCTGTTTGCGTTCTTGCTGCTAGGCATTCCTGTCGGATTTTCTTTGGCGATTGCAGGGGGACTCGGACTTCTGATCAACGGAGGTTGGGATCTGATGACAGGGATTCTGCAAACGACCCCCTATGCAAGTGCAGCCAGTTTTGTCCTGACCTCTATTCCCATGTTCATTCTGATGGCAGAATTTGCAACAAACAGCGGTATGACAGAAAAAACATTCAAAGCTTGCAATCGATGGCTGGGCCATTTTCCCGGCGGTCTGGCAATCGCGACCGTCATCGCCAGCACAGGTTTGGCCGCTATTGCAGGGTCAAGTACGGCAGCGGCTGCGTCAATGGCCAAAACGGCTGTCGGCGAAATGCGAAAATACCGCTACAAGACGAGTTTTGCCGCGGGGGTTGTCAGTGTGGCCGGAACCTTGGCGATCATGATTCCGCCCAGCATTACCCTCATCATCTACGGAATTCTGACAGAAGTGCCGATTGGTCCCCTGTTAATCGCGGGGATCGTACCTGGGATCATCACAGCGATTGGATACATCCTCTCTATCGTATTCTGGTCGAAAAAATGGCCGGAGGATGCGCCGCGAATGGAGAAGTACGCCATGAAAGACAGGATCAGTTCTCTTCGGGGCATCTGGCCGATGCTGCTGGTGATTGTTTTTATGATTGCCGCTATTTACTCAGGCGCGGTTACTCCGACAGAAGCAGGAGCGGCGGGCGCTTTCGTCACGATGTTGATCGGGATGTTTTTGGTGGGGCTGAATGTACCTGGAATAAAAGGAGCGCTTAGCCGGACAGCGCAAAGTACCTGCATGATCTTTATGATTGTCATCGGGGCGATGATCTTTGGGTACTTTATTACGAATATTCAATTGACACAGACAATTCTGCAATATATTTCCGGGCTGCCGCTGTCCCCATACGTCATCATGGGGCTGATCGTTCTCATTTATCTGATCCTGGGAACGTTCATGGATCAATTGGCCATCTTGTTCTTGACGATTCCACTAACCTTTCCGATTTCCCAATCGTTAGGGTTCGATCCGATATGGTTCGGGATTATCGTCACCAAGACAGCGGAAATCGGACTGATTACGCCGCCTCTCGGAATGAACGTTTTCATAACGGCGAATGTTGCAAAGATACCGGTTTCGGAGGCGTTTCAGGGGGTTTTTCGCCTGTTGGTGGTAGAGGTGTTCATTTTGATTCTCCTGTTCTTTTTTCCGGCGCTGTCAACCTGGCTGCCGCAGATGATGGGAAAATAGCATCCCGTCCGACACCAAAAACAAAAATGTCGGTACTGGAAGTCAAGGGGCTTTCCCTTGGCTCCGGCAGGTTATAAAAATGGAATACTATTCAACTATTCGGAATAGTTCGAAAGTAGGTGATTAGGCATGCTAACGCTGAAGGGAATTCGCGTATTGGAATGGTCAGAAGGAATCGCAGGTCCGCTTGCCTGTCAGATGTTAGGCGATCTGGGAGCGGATGTGATTAAAGTAGAACGACCCGCCGGAGACTGGGGGCGGGGAATGGGACCGGGTCAAAAAGAAGGGAGCATGCACTTTATTTCTCTTAACCGAAATAAGAGAAATATCTGCCTAGATGTAAAAAAGCCGGGGGGACTGGAAGTGGCCCGTTCCCTGGTCAAATCGGCCGACGTACTGATCTGCAACTACCGGCCTGGAGCGATGGAGCGGCTGGGGCTGGGATTTGATCAGGTTCACGCCTGCAATCCGCGGATGATCTACGGACGGGTATCGGCGTACGGCTACGAAGGCCCGCTGTCCGAACTTCCGGGGAGTGACACCGTCATGCAGGCGATCTCTGGGATCATGAACCAGGTAGGGGACAGTGAGGGGGTACCCTACCGGGTTGGCGTTCAGGTGATTGACCATACAGCCGCGAGAGATTTGGTCATCGGGGTCATGGCCGGCTTGCTTTCCAGAATGAGAGGGGAGGAGCTGCAACATCCGATCGACGTCAATCTCATCGCTACAGGGGCCGCCCTGCAGGCCCAGCAGTGGCAGGAATTTTTCACTACCAGAGCAGCCCCGAAGCGAATGGGAAACCGCAATGCCGTTTTGGCGCCAGCCGGCCTGTATGAGACAAAGGACGGCAAATACATCACCATCGCCGTATTGCGGGAAGAACATTGGGTGAAATTTTGCCGTGTGCTGGGACAAGAGCATTTGCTGGAAGATCCGGCCTTTGCGTCAAATGCCTTGCGGCTGACGAACAGAGAGCGGCTGGAAGCGGTGCTCGTTCCTCTCTTTCAATCACGAACACAGGAAGAGTGGGTTCCATTTTTAACGGAACAAGATATCCTCGTAGCCGCTGTCAACGACCTCGAGCAAATTTACCGCAACAAGGATCTGATGAACTGCATCCCGGTGACCCGGTTGCCGGAAGGAGCCCTGACTTCGGGAGGCGATTCATCTCAAAATATTTCCATTGGACTTCCCGTGATGTACAACGGCAATCTCACGCCGCAAGCAAGGTACGGGCCGCCTGTTATTGGGGAACATACCTATGAAATCTTGCAAGAGCTGCATTTCGATGATCAGAAGATTCAACAGTTGGTGTCGGCCGGCACGGTGTTTCAGAGAAGAGTCGCAATCTAACAAAAAGTGGGAAAAGGAGAATGGGAGATGTACAATCTAAATGCGGAGGAACGTGCGATCGTTGAGATGGTTCGTCAATTTGCCGAGAAGGAAATTCGCCCCCTCGTCAAGGAGTATGAGGAGGCAGACCAATTTCCCCAAGAGATTATCGAAAAAATGAAGGCGCTGGGATTCTTTGGCCTGAAAGTTCCTGTCGAGTACGGCGGATCAGGCATATCCTCGCTGGCCTACGCGAGTGTGTTCGAGGAGCTTTCAGCTGTTTGGATGACTTCTGCCGGCGTCATTGGCACTCATTCTCTCTTTGCCCATGTACTTGCCACATATGGTACCACAGAGCAAAAGGAGCGATTTTTGCCCCGCATGGCCACTGGGGAACTGTGGGGAGCGCTGGGGCTGACGGAACCTGATGCCGGTTCTGATGTGCAAAGCCTGAAAACGACGGCGGTGCGAAGAGGCGATAACTACGTGCTTAATGGAGCAAAGACATTTATCACCAATGCCAGCTATGGAAATCTGCTGCTCGTGCTGGCCAAGACAGATCCGCAAGCGGTGCCTGGCGCCAAAGGCATCAGCGCATTTATCGTGGAAAAAGGGACACCGGGATATACCATCACCAGGAAGATGGAGAAACTTGGGTACCGCGGTCTGGATACGTCTGAATTAGTCTTCGAGAATTGCGAAATCCCGGCAGATCGGCTTATCGGTCTGGAAGAAGGGCAGGGCTTTACGCAAGTGATGGCGGGATTGGAGGTTGGGCGAATTAATGTGGCTTCCAGGGCGGTAGGTGTTGCCCGAGCGGCATTTGAAGCGGCCATCCGTTACGCCCAGCAGCGGCAGACGTTTGGAAAACCGATCGCCAACCATCAGGCAATTCAGCTGATGCTGGCTGATATGTACACAGGGATTCAGGCGGCCAGACATTTGGTGATAGCGGCCGCCGAAAAGAAGGACCGGGGGGAGCGCTGCGATCTGGAAGCGGGCATGGCGAAGCTCTTTGCCAGCGAAATGTGCTGCAAGGTAACCATGGATGCGATGCGGATTCACGGCGGATACGGCTATTCCAAAGAGTTTCCGGTAGAACGCTTCTACCGTGATGCCCCGCTGATGATCATTGGCGAGGGTACCAGCGAGATTCAGCGGCTCGTGATTGCCAAAAATCTGCTGAAAAAATACCAATTGTAAACGGCGGGAAAAGCCGGCCGGGAGGGTGACAAATGCACGATCCATATGCAAGGATTACCGAACTGGACGCCGATAGCCAGTTGAAACTAAGCGAAAGCCTGGAATTGAGAGCTTCCGATCAGGAAATGAGGGAAATCATTTGCTCCTATTTGTCCGAAATGAAGTGGCTGGAAGGCATGAGGATCTTGGAAGTTGGCTGCGGGACAGGCGCAATTACGCGGATGCTGGCGGAAGGCAGGGGCGTACAGAGTGTGACGGGGATAGATCCCTCGCCCATCTTTATTAAAAAGGCCGAGTCACTCAATCAACACCGGCACGTGTCCTTTCTGGTCGCGGATGGAAATGCTCTGCCGTTTGAAGATTGTGTCTTTGATGCCGTGGTGTTTCACACTGTGCTCTGCCACGTCCCGTCTCCGGCGAATTTTTTGCGAGAAGCCAAGCGCGTCTTAAAACCAGGCGGGCAGCTGGCCATCTTTGACGGCGACTACACTTTGCGATCCGTATCGATCGGGGAACACGACCCGCTGCAGGCCTGCGTCGAAATGATGAAACAATACAATTGCCACAACCCGTGGCTCGTTCGGCAGCTTCCTTCCCTACTCTCATCTGTAGGCTTTGCACATACAAAGGTGCAAAGTCACGGGTATCTGGCCAGAAACCCCGATTACATGCTGAACTATCTGGAGCGGGGGGCGAATCGCTTGGCTGAAGCAGGACTGATTCGCAAACAAACGGCAGACATTCTGATGAAAGAAGCCAGGCAGCGGGTGGAAGCGGGTACGTTTTTTGGCTTCATTCCTTATTTGAGCTTTATCGCAGAAGCAGTCTGAATGGATGGAGGGAACCAGATGGGATTTCAACCTCTTATCGGGCTGAGGGTGCTGGATTGGACAGAAGGTGTAGCCGGTCCCTATGCTTGTCAGATCCTCGGTGACCTGGGAGCAGATGTGATAAAGGTCGAGCGGCCGGCAGGGGATTGGGGTCGTGCATTGGGCACTCAGATCAACGAGATGGGGACGCAGTATATTGCGTTGAACCGCAATAAAAGAAACATCTGTTTGGATGTTCGAAAACTGGATGGCCTGCAAATTGCCAAGCCGTTGATAAAAAGTGCGGACATCATGATAACCAGTTTCCGCCCAGGTGCGATGGAAAGGTTAGGGCTGGGGTATGAACAAGTGAGGGAGTATCATCCGCAGATCATCTATGGGCGGGTGTCCGGCTACGGATACGAGGGAGCGTTAGCCCAGCTTCCCGGAGTGGATACGGTCGTTCAGGCTGTGTCGGGATTCATGAGCCAAATCGGGGAAAGTGAGCGCGTTCCATTCCGAGTGGGATTTCCCATCCTTGATCATGGTGCTGCGCGAGATTTGCTCGTCGGGATTATGGCAGCACTCGTTGCGAAGATGAAAGGCGAGGAGATCTTGCAACCGATCGATGTCGATTTGATGTCCACTTCTGCCGCGCTTCAAGCGCAGCAATGGCAAGAATTCCTGATGACAGGCAAAGAGCCGATGCGCTCAGGGAACCGCAATCCTTCTTTGGCTCCAGCGGGCGTGTATGAAACGAATGACGGAAAGCACCTCTCCCTGGCCGTTCTGCGTGAAGAGCATTGGCAGAAGTTTTGCTCTGCATTGGGGCTTGAGGGCCTGGTGTCAGATCCCGAATTTTGCACGAACGCTTTGCGTGTTTCTAACAGGGAAAAATTGGAATCGATCATCGAACCCTTAATCAAAAGCAGAACGGCAGGGGAGTGGCTTCGCCTTTTTCGGCAGCATGATCTGCTTGTGGCCCCGGTGAATACAGTCGGTCAAGTTTACGAACACAAGGAGTTATTCGATACGGTGCCGAAAGTGTCGGTTCCGGTGGGGGATTCCGGCGGGCAGACAATCTCGATCGGTGTGCCGGTGAAGTTCGGCAAGCCAGTTGACACGCGGGCGAGATACGGAGCTGCCGCAAAAGGAGAGCATACCCGTCAAATCCTCCGGGAATTGGGCATGGATGAGGCAGCGATCGAAAAATCTATCGCAAGCGGTGCAGTAACGAGCCATGTGGCCAGTTAATGGGGTCCATGGCTTTTTCGATGGACATTCACCTCAACAGAATGTCCGATTTTTACAATCCACAACAATCTTCACCAACTACAATAGATGCATGCAGTTTCAGACAACACACGAGAGAAGGGATTGATGAGATGAACGGTGTCATGGAAATTCGCGATCATCTGTTGGACGAGCTGGAGCTGTCAGTCCGCACAAGCCAAGCGCTCATCATGCGCATCAAGCCGGAGGAGTGGGACTGGCGCCCGGCGGAAAACATGCGCTCGCTGCTCGAGCTGGTGCATCATCTAGTAGCGATACCTGCATCCGATTTGGCGATCCTGCAGGAGAAGACACAACCTGAAGTAGAAGCGGTCGAGAACGGCGCGAGGGACATTACTGACCCGCACGCATTATCCCAACGACTCCGTGCGAATTGCGATGCTCTGCGGCAGTACATCCTGTCGCTTGATGAAGACGAGCTTTTGCACAAAGCGACGAAGGCGTTCTACCTGGACCACGGAACCGTGCAGATCAGGTGGTTGATTGAAATCGTCACGCATTCCTTCCACCACCGCTCGCAGCTGTACAACTACTTGAAGCAGTTGGGACACGAGCTGAGCTTTTTCATGCTGTACGGTTAGGAAAGAACGTAATACCGTCACCTTCCCTGTTCGAAAAATACCTCCGGATATCAGTTGCGGTTCATGACCAAGACTGGATGCGGAGGTATTTGCTTTATGAAAAGAAAACGTACGGACATCCCCGGCGCAAGCGTCCGTTCACCTATCCTATGAAACGTGCATGTTCAGGCGTGTCCGAAATCACAGCATATTTTATTTTTTAAAAGTTCTTGAAAACTTATACGGACATATATAAAATGTAAATACGGAAAAGTGATTTAATTTCGAAGCGGCCGTTTATTCTGGAGATTGACTGTATAGGTCACAGCGAAATGAAAGCGCTTTTACCGGTACGTCCGTACAAATACAATCGTTCAAACATGGAATGCGCATCGATGGCGGCGTATAAAAATCACTTTTGTGATCTTTTATAAAACCATTTTTTATCCACCAAAGGGGGCAATTACATGAAAAGAATGATGTCTTACCTGTTGATTGCGCTGCTGACATTCGCGGCAGTAGGATGCAGCAGCCAACAGCAAGCCGGCGGTTCGTCGGGGGCGGAAAGCGGTCCGGCCCAGAGCAGTCCGGCGAAAACCAAGTCTGACGGTCAAAAGGTTTTTGGCTACACCTCCATGACGCAAAACAATCCCTTCTTCCAAGTGCTGGAACAGTCGATACGCAAGGAGGTTGAGGCAAAAGGGGACAAGCTGATCACCACCAACCCAGCGATGGATGTCTCACTGCAAATCAACCAGATTGAGGACATGATTGCGCAGGGGATCGATGCCATCTTCTTGAATCCGGTTGACTGGGAAGGGATCAGACCAGCCTTGGTCAAGCTGAAGGAAGCCGGCATTCCCATCATCAACTACGATACAGAAGTGAAGGACTTTGATTATGTTACCGCTTATGTCGGTTCCGACAACAAGAATGCCGGCAGGGTAGACGGTGAAGACCTCGTCAAAAGATTTCCCAACGGCGGAAAGATCGTAGTTCTGGACAGTCCGACGATGAATTCGGTCAACGACAGAATCGCCGGATTCATGGAAGCGATCGAAGGCAAAAATTTTGAAATCGTTGCGCAGCAGGATGCCAAAGGGGATCTGGAGACGGCACTCGGTCTGACTGAAGACATCCTTCAAGCCCATCCCGACATCATTGCGATCATGGGCGGAAATGATCCGACTGCCCTGGGTGCGCTGGCAGCGCTAAAGGCCGCCAACAAAACGGATATCGTCATTTACGGAGTCGATGGCTCTCCAGATGCGAAGGCTGCGATTGCCGAGGGCGGCCCATTTGTGGGGACGGGCGCGCAGTCACCCATTCAAATTGGCGTAAAGTCGGTCGAGGTGGCCTACAAGGTCCTGAATGGCGAGTCGTTTGAAAAAAGAACCCCGGTAGAGACGTTCCTGATCAATAAAGAAAATGTTCAGCAATACGGTACGGATGGCTGGCAATAACCGATAGAACGACGGGATTACATAGTGGGTGACTCGGCTGCCTTGTTTGTTCACAAACGGTTAGCAGACAGGGACGGGTCACCCATTATCACGTATCGAGGTGGAAGAGATGAGTGACAAACTGTTGGAGATGTCCGGTGTCAGCAAGCGGTTTCCCGGGGTGTATGCGTTGAAGGGCGCCAACTTCGAACTGAAAAGCGGAGAAGTCCACGCGCTTCTCGGCGAAAATGGCGCAGGCAAGTCAACGCTGATGAAGATTTTGGGCGGCATCTACAGCATCGATGAAGGAAAGATCTTCATCGAGGGCCGGGAGTGCCAGATCCAAGGCGTAAAAGATGCGCAGAAATACGGAATCAGCCTGATTCATCAAGAAATCTCATTAGTCCCTTACCTGTCGATTGCAGAGAACATTTACCTCGGCCGGGAGCCGCTGGCCAAAACAGGCTTTATCGATAAAAAAACGATGTTTGGGCAGGCGCAGCAATTTCTGGATGAGTTCGATTTGGGCCTGTCCGCAAACACGCTGATCCATCAATTAAACGTCGCCCAGCAGCAAATGGTGGAAATCATCAAAGCCGTTTCTTTTCAGGCGAAAATCATCGTCATGGATGAACCAACCTCTTCCTTGACAGACAAAGAAGTCGAATTCCTGTTCCAAACAATTCGCAGCCTAAAGGCGCAGGGAGTCGGGATTATCTACATCTCCCATCGCATGAATGAATTATTTGAGATCACAGACAGGATCACGATCATGAGAGACGGCACGTATATCGGAACCGTTCAGACCAAAGAGACGACCCAGGAAGAACTGATCGGCATGATGGTTGGCCGGGAACTGACCAATTACTACGTCAGAGAGTTTCTGCCTCCGGGCGAATGCGTTCTGCAAGTCCGCAATCTGTCGCGGAAAGGTGTATTGGAAAACGCCAGCTTCGAACTGATGAAGGGTGAAATCCTCGGTTTTTCCGGATTAGTCGGCGCGGGAAGATCAGAGTTGATGAAGTGCATCTTTGGACTGGATTCATTTGAGCAGGGCGAAGTGCTTATCAACGGGGAAAAAGTCCAGATCAAAAATCCGAATGATGCGATCAAGCACGGAATTGCTTACGTAACAGAAAATCGAAAAGAAGAAGGATTATTTTTGATCCAGTCCGTTCAATACAATATCACCATTAAGATTTTGCATGAGTTTATCAAGTTCTTTCGGGTTCGTTCCAAATATGAAAATACACAAACCAATCATTACATACATGAATTGTCGATCAAGACACCTGGTCCCGATCAGGAAGTCAGGAATTTAAGCGGAGGCAATCAACAAAAGGTCTTGATTTCGCGCTGGCTGGCAACGAAACCGAAAGTCTTGATTCTCGATGAGCCGACAAGAGGAGTCGATGTCGGCGCAAAGGCGGAAATCTATTCCATCATGAACAGACTGGTAAAAGAAGGAGTCTCGATTATCATGGTTTCCTCAGACCTGCCGGAAGTGATCAACATGAGCAATCGGGTTGCGGTTATGTACAAGGGAAGGATCCAAACCATCCTGCCCAAAGACCGATTCAGTCAAGAAGCGATCATGCACTTTGCTACGGGAGGTAATTGACATGTCTCAACTTTCTTTGCAAGAGAAACAAAAGGATCATGCCCTGCTGCAAATTGGTGCCGGCATCAAACAATTTGTTCGGGATAACATGGGCATCCTGATCGGGTTTTTGGTGTTGTGCATCATCATTTCCATCGTCAATTCCAGCTTTTTGACAGCGAATAATCTGTTGAATGTGCTGCGGCAAACTTCTACCAATTTATACCTGGCCTTGGCGATGACAATGATCATTATTCTCGGGGGGATTGACCTTTCGGTGGGTTCCGTCATGGCCGTAGTAGGCGTTGTAACGAGCAGCCTGGTCGCCTTGTTTGGAGCGCCGGTCCTCGTGGCAGTTGCTGCCGGGCTGGCAGTGGGGGTCTTGTTTGGCGCGTTAAACGGCTATGTGGTAGCCACCACCGTGATTCCTCCGTTTATCGTCACCCTGGCGACGATGAATATCGCGAGGGGAGCGGCATATGTCTTAACCGATGGGAAACCGATTCGCGTCATGTCAGACTCCTTTAACTTCATTGGTTCCGGCTATATCGGCGGGGTATTGCCGACGCCGGTGCTGTATTTAGTGATTCTTTTGATCATCTGTTATCTCATTATGAACAAGACGAAGCTGGGCCGCTACATGTACGCAGTCGGCGGGAATGCCGAAGCAGCCAAATTTTCCGGAATCAATATCAAAAGGATCAAGCTGTTCGCCTACACCTTTAGCGGATTGATGGCTGGAGTGGCGGGGATCGTCCTTGCGTCGCGGATGTTCTCCGGGCAGCCGACCGCCGGAAATGGCGCGGAGCTGGACGCGATCGCAGCGGTTGTGCTGGGCGGAACGAGCATGACAGGCGGGTACGGGAGGATCGGCGGGACAGTAATCGGCGCTCTTATCATCGGGGTGCTCAGCAACGGATTAAACCTGATGGGAGTCAGTTCATTTTGGCAGTACATCGTAAAAGGGATCGTCATTTTGGTGGCCGTATACGCGGATGTGATCAAAAGAAAAAGAGGATGAGCCCCTGGGGGGGTGCTTCCTATTGCGGCATGATCGTGAACGAGGCAGGTGATTCATGTGAGAAAGGGAATTGCAGTAGCGGGGACGATTGCCGTCGATGAAATTAAAAAAATCGACCGGTACCCCGGCAAATCTGAGCTTACCGTCATCCAAAGCATAAAAAGGTCGACCGGCGGGGCCGTTTCGAATTGTTCTGTCTCCCTGGCCAAAATCGACCCCAACTTGCCAATTGAAGTCATCGCCTTGCTTGGCGAAGATGAAAAAGGCCGTTTTTTGCGAGAGCAATTAGGCCAGTATCGAAATATTGACTTGAGGCAGGTAAAAGTGGTGGGGGATACGCCGTTTACCGATGTGATCGACGACAGTTCCGATCACAGCCGCACCTTTTTTACCTACAAGGGAAATTCGGTTCTCTTTGACGAGGATACGATCGATGTTGCAAACCTGCAGGCGAAGATCCTGCACGTCGCATATTTGCTGTTGTTGGATGCTTTGGATCAACCAGACAGTGAATACGGAACGAAGATGGCAAAAGTCTTAAAACGGGCGCAAGATGCAGGCATCAAGACCTCGATCGATATCGTCAGCGAGAACAGCGACCGGTATGCCCGTGTCGTGCCTCCCAGCTTGAAGTATGCCAACTACTGTATCGTCAACGAACTGGAGGCGGGCAAAAGCACAGGTATCAGCTTGAGGGATTCCGCGGGCGCTTTGCTCACGCAGGATATCAAACGGGTGCTCAGCCGATTGAAGGAATGGGGAGTCAAGGACTGGGTGGTGATCCATGCTCCCGAAGGCGGTTTTGGATATGATGGCCGAGAGTTTACCAGCATCCCTTCGCTGCATCTTGAGAAGCAGTGCATCAAGGGCTCGGTTGGGGCGGGTGATGCTTATGCTTCCGGGGTTTTATACGGCGCCCTGCAGGGGTACGACCTTCCCGAAGCGATGAAGCTGGGTACTGCCGCCGCCGCGTCATCGCTGTTAGAAGAGGACAGCACGTCAGGAATCAAAAGCTATGCAGAATTATGCCAGATGTATGAAGCATATCCGAAAAAAGATCAAATAAGCATCTAAAGGAGAGGATCAGATGCTAGTCACGTTGCGTGAATTGTTGACCAAGGCTGATGCGGGAAACTATGCCGTCGGAGCTTTTAATTCACCTACCCTGGAGTCCGCGCGGGCGGCCATAGAAGCGGCGGAGGAACTGGGAGCGCCCGTGATCCTGTCGCATGCAGAGGTACATAACGAAATTGTCCCGCTGGAGGTAATGGGCCCTATATTGGTCGAGTTTGCCAAAAGGGCCAGCGTTCCTGTAGCGGTCCATCTCGATCACGGATCCCATCTGGATATCGTCAAGCAAGCGATCGACATCGGCTTCAGTTCTGTCATGATCGATGCTTCGCACATGGATTACGAGGATAATGTCAGAACAGTAAAAGAAGTCGTAGCGTACGCCCATCAACGCGGCGTTTCAGTGGAAGCCGAACTGGGCGTATTGACCTCTTCCGGCATCGGAGGGGAGGAAACGAAGGGAGGGCATGAGATATCCCCGAGTGAACCTGAGGATTACTACACGGACCCGGCATTGGCGAAAGACTTTGTCGAACAGACGGGGATCGATGCGCTGGCAGCCTCATTTGGCACGGTACACGGCATTTACGTAACGGAACCCAATCTCGATTTTGAACGGCTTGCGGCCATTTACGAAAACATTCAAAGGCCGGTTGTCATGCACGGCGGTTCCGGTTTAAGCAGAGAAGAATACGTCCAGGCGATCCGCCGCGGAGTGAGGAAGATCAATTATTACAGCTACGCGGCGAAGGCGGGCGCCCACGCGGTCAAAGACTACATCGATCGCACGGCCAATCTGTTCTACCACGACTTTACCGCCGTGGCCAAAGAGGCGATCAAAAACGACGTGAAAAAGGCAGTGGAAATGTTCACTTTGCAAGGAGGCGGGAACAGTGAAGCGGGAAGAATATGAAAACATCAGGGAGCGGGCGCTCACTTTGTTCGAGCGGGCCAATATCGTCCTGACGGAAGCTGAGAAACAGGCGGTAGAGGTTGCCGATTTTGGACTGGGCAAAATAGAAGACACCGGATTGCAATTGGTGACGTACGTCAATACCGATCTGGTCTGCGCCAAAGAACTTGCCTTGCTCCCCTACCAAACCTGCCCTGAACACAAACATCCGAAACGGGATTTTGACGAGGGGAAAGAGGAGACTTTTCGCTGCCGATACGGAACCGTGTATCTGTATGTAGAAGGCGAAGCGACGGAAAATCGCACGGCCCATCCGCCCCAGGGGGACGAGTCATATTATACCGTTTTCAAAGAAATCATCCTGAAGCCGGGAGAGCAGTACACGATTTACCCGAATACGCTTCATTGGTTTCAGGCAGGAAGTGAAGGAGCGGTCGTCTCAGAATTTTCGACGAAAAGCACAGATGAGAGCGATAGATTCACAGACCCGAGAATCAGACGAATACCTGAGATTGATTAAATTGTACGTACAAGAAAGATAGAATCGGGAGAAGGCTGAACTGGCTGGTAGGAGAAGAGTGCCGCTTCAAGCTGGGCGCGTCTTCTCTTCCCGTCCACGGATGCCTATTTTTTTGCTCGTGAGGAGCTGTTTTTCACCTCTCTGTTGAATGTACGTACAAATTATAATAAAATATAGAAAAATTCATACGTACAATCAAATGGGAAAAATCAAGCTGTTTGGAAAGGTGTTGATGTTCGGTGCTGGAGGATTTGAAAGAGCAGGTTTGGGAGGCGAACCGGCTGCTTCCCAAGTACGGGTTGGTCACTTTTACCTGGGGGAATGTAAGCGGTATCAGCAGAGAAGCCGGACTTCTCGTCATTAAACCAAGCGGGGTATCCTATGATGAATTGAAGCGGGATGACCTCGTTGTGCTCGATTTGGACGGAAACATCGTGGAAGGCCGCTTGCGGCCGTCCTCTGATACGGCTACCCATATCGTCCTGTACAAGAACTTTCCGGATATCGGGGGAATCGTACATACCCATTCTCCCTGGGCGACGTCCTGGGCCCAGGCAGGCAAAGCCATACCCGCATTAGGGACTACCCATGCAGACTACTTTCATGGAACGATTCCCTGTACGCGTCCGCTCAGCAATGAGGAAATTGCCGGCGAGTACGAACTTGAAACGGGAAATCTCATTGTGGAAACATTCCGGAATCTGGATCCGAATGAAATGCCGGGCGTACTCGTACACAACCATGCCCCGTTTAATTGGGGCAAGGATGCTCTGGACGCGGTGCACAATGCTGTCGTCATGGAGGAGTGCGCGAAGATGGCGTATCATTCCTTTCAATTGAATCCAAAGCTGGAGGAGATGAACTCCCGTTTGCTTGAAAAGCATTTTTTTCGAAAACACGGCGCTCATGCATATTACGGCCAGAGAGAACAGGGGGATACACGATGACCAGATATGCCATTGGAATCGACTTTGGGACCCAATCGGGGCGTGCGGTTTTAGTATCGCTTGCCGACGGGAAAGAAATTTCTGATCACGTCACACCCTATCGGCACGGCGTAATCGATACGGTCTTGCCCGGTTCTGCCGCTGAATTGGGACATGAGTGGGCCCTGCAGCATCCCTCAGACTACCTCGAGGTGATCAAACATTCGGTGCCGGCCGTGCTGCGTCAAGCGGGAATCGATCCGAACCTGGTCATCGGGATTGGCATTGACTTTACGGCGTGTACGATCCTGCCGGTTGATGAGAGCTTGCAGCCCCTCTGCCTTCGCGATGAGTACAAGGATCATCCCCACAGTTATGTAAAGCTTTGGAAACATCATGCGGCACAGCACAAAGCAAATAAAATTAATGAGACGGCCAAACGAAGAGGCGAGGCCTTTTTGCCGCGGTACGGCGGGAAAATCTCGTCTGAATGGATGATCGCAAAAGTCTGGCAGGTGCTGGATGAGGCTCCTGACATCTATGATCGAACCGATCAGTTTGTGGAAGCGGCGGATTGGGTCGTCTCGCAGTTGACGGGAAAGCTGCTCCGAAACAGCTGTACGGCGGGTTATAAGGCGATCTGGCACAAACAAGACGGATATCCCGGCAAGGAGTTCTTTCGCGCTCTCGACCCGCGGCTGGAAAACCTGACCGCGACCAAGCTGCGCGGGGAAGTCGTCCCGCTTGGAACCAAGGCGGGCGGGCTGACGAAAGAAATGGCGCAGCTGACGGGATTGCCGGAAGGAATTGCCGTCGCCGTGGGCAATGTAGACGCCCATGCCGCCGTCCCGGCGGTGGGTGTCGTCCAACCGGGGAAAATGGTCATGGTGATGGGCACCTCCATTTGTCACATGCTGCTGGGCACGGCAGAAAAAAAAGTAGAAGGAATGTGCGGCGTGGTAGAGGATGGAATTATTCCCGGATATTACGGCTACGAAGCCGGACAGTCGGCTGTAGGTGATATTTTTGAGTGGTATGTGGAAGAGGCGGTGCCCGCCTATGTGCAGCAAGCAGCGCAGGAGCAGGGCCTTGAGATCCATCCTTATCTGGAACAGAGGGCTTCTGCATACAGACCGGGAGAAAGCGGCCTGCTCGCCCTTGACTGGTGGAACGGAAATCGTTCTGTCCTGGTCGATACGGAGCTTGGCGGCCTCTTGCTGGGGATGACCCTGCAAACCAAGCCGGAAGAGATATACCGCGCCCTATTGGAGGCCACCGCATTCGGGACGAGAACGATCGTGGAGGCTTTTCAGAAAAACGGTATCGAAGTAGATGAATTGTATGCGTGCGGAGGACTCCCCCAGAAAAATCAACTGTTATTGCAAATATATGCAGATGTTACCAATCTTCCGATCAAGGTGGCTGCGTCCAAGCACACGCCTGCGCTCGGAGCTGCGATGTTTGCTGCCGTTGCGGCTGGCAAAGAAGCAGGTGGTTACGATACAATCATAGAAGCCGCAGGCTATATGGCCAGGGTCAAAGCAGAAGTGATCCTGCCCATTCCTGAACATGCCGCGATTTATGATAAACTATACGAAGAGTATAAACGGCTGCATGATTATTTTGGCCGCGGTGACAACGATGTGATGAAAAGACTGAAATCGCTTCGGACCTTTGCCGGTGGATAAATAGGAAAATTGCGAATCGAACAGGGGGGGTTTCATGCTGCAAACAGGGCCGCATCAATTTTGGTTTGTGACCGGAAGTCAGCATTTGTACGGAGAAGACGCCTTGGCGGAAGTGAATGCCAATGCGAGAACGATTGTCGATGCGTTGAACCGCATGGGACAGCTTCCGCATGAGATCGTCTGCAAAGGCGTCGCAACGACAGCGGACGACATCCGCAAACTCATGCTGGAAGCCAATGCCGACGACGCGTGCGCAGGCCTGATCACCTGGATGCATACCTTTTCCCCTGGGAAAATGTGGATTTCCGGTTTGTTATCCCTGCAAAAACCGCTGCTCCACCTCCATACGCAGTTTCATCGAGATATCCCTTGGGAAACGATCGATATGGATTTTATGAACCTCAACCAATCCGCTCACGGTGACCGCGAGTACGGCTATACGGTCACGCGGGTAAAAATACCGCGAAAAGTCATTGCAGGCTACTGGCAGCATGATCAGGTCCAGCAGAGAATCGGAGAGTGGATGAAGACGGCGGTGGCCGTGGTCGAAAGCAGGAAGATTCGCGTGGCCCGGTTTGGCGACAATATGAGAAATGTCGCCGTTACCGAAGGGGACAAGGTCGAAGCGAATATCACCTTTGGCTGGACGGTGGACTACTACGGCATCGGCGATTTGGCAGAGAAGATGAAGGACATCACGGAAGAACAAATGGAACAGCTCTTCGCGGAATACCGGGAGTTGTACGATATGGAGCCGGAATGTCTCACGCCTGGCCCGCTGCAGGAATCCGTCAAGGAACAAGCGCGTATGGAATTGGCGCTAAAGGCCTTTTTACAAGAGGGAAGCTACACGGCGTTTACGACGAATTTTGAGGACCTGCATGGAATGAAGCAGCTGCCGGGTCTTGCCGCCCAGCGGCTGATGGCCGAAGGGTACGGCTTTGCCGGTGAAGGAGACTGGAGAACGGCTGCCTTGACTCGTCTGGTAAAGATACTTACAGATAATCAAAATACCTCCTTCATGGAGGATTATACCTATCATTTCGAACCGGGCAATGAAATGATCCTCGGTTCACACATGCTTGAGATCTGTCCAACCGTTTCAGCCACAAAGCCCAAGCTGATCGTGCGGCCTCTTGGCATTGGCGGAAAGGAAGCTCCGGCCAGACTTGTATTCGACGGCAAGGCTGGAGATGGAATCGTCGCGTCGCTTGTCGAGCTGGGGGGACGTTTTCGGCTTGTGATCAACGAGGTACAAGCCGTTCAGCCAACTGCCGCCACTCCCAAACTGCCGGTTGCCAAGGTGCTCTGGAAGCCGCTTCCTTCCTTGACGGCGGCGGCGGAAGCGTGGATCTATGCAGGCGGTGCCCATCATACGGTTTTTTCTCTGTCAGTAACGAAAGACCAATTGTATGATTTTGCTGATATGATGAACATTGAATGCGTAATCATCGACCAACATACGATTCTTTATCGGCTCAGATATGAACTAAAAATGAACGAAGGTATTTGGAGATCATAAAAGCGAAACATATATTCTATTTACGAGGTGTGGTTTTGTGGCTGAAACGAAGTACAGTATGGTCAAAGGATGGATTCGGTCGAAAATATTGGACGGAACGTACGCGCCAAACCAAAAGATCAGTTCCGAAAGCGATTTAATGAAACAGTTCGACGTCAGCCGCCATACCGTCCGAATTGCCATCGGTGAACTGGTGAGCGAGGGCTGGCTGTACACGGAGCAG
This sequence comes from Brevibacillus sp. B_LB10_24, assembly GCF_046036945.1. Lineage (NCBI taxonomy): Bacteria > Bacillati > Bacillota > Bacilli > Caryophanales > Paenibacillaceae > Brevibacillus > Brevibacillus sp. B_LB10_24. Next base: position 60,807 of record NZ_JBJQOQ010000012.1, read on the forward strand.
GGAGCGGGCACATTTGTTGCGGACCGTTCGGCTATTCTTCCGGATACCCCTGCCTATCAGCAAAAGAAGATCGCCATCATAACGACATATATCTCCGATTATATTTTTCCATCGATCATCCGGGGCGCCGAAGCGGAAATCAGCCAGGAAGGCTACCAGGTCAGCCTGTTCAGTACGAATAACGATCACGAACAGGAAAAACGCATCCTGGAAACGATCCTTTCGCAGCCGTTCAGCGGTGCGATTATCGAAGCGACCAAAAGCGCATCGGCCAATCCGAACATCAACTACTATTTGAATTTGGAAGCATTGGGAATTCCCTACGTGATGATTAATGCTTATTATGATGAGCTCGAACCTGTAAGTGTAGTGGTTGACGATGAAAAAGGCGGTTTTTTGCAAACAGAGCATCTCATCAAATTGGGCCATCGCCATATCGCCGGTTTTTTCAAGACGGATGACATGCAGGGCGTCAAGAGAATGAAGGGCTTTATCAAAGCCCATCGGGTCTACGGCATCCCCATCAATCCCAAGAACATCGTCACCTATCACACCGACAAAAAATCCTCGAAACCGGCCGAGGTGTTAAAAATGATGCTGGAGTCCTCGCAGGAGAAGCTGACAGGCCTCGTTTGCTATAACGATGAATTGGTGATGAAGCTGCTGGATGTGCTCAGGCAAAAAGAAATGAATGTCCCCGAGGACATATCCATCGTCGGTTTCGATAATTCATTTTTGGCAGAGGTATCCGAAGTGAAACTGACGACCATCGAACATCCGAAAAGCGAGCTGGGGAAAGTCGCCGCAAAGACGGTGCTGGAGATGATCGGCAGGGGCAGGGGCTGCAAGCAGGGAACTCCTGTCGAGTCGGTCGTGTTTGAGCCGGAAGTGGTGTTGAGGAACTCTACGAAGAGCCTAGGGGTGATGGCATGAAATCAAAAAAGAACCTGGAAAGTTTTACCAGGTTCTTTTTATATTGCACATAAACAGACATGATGATATAATCACATCACGACTGTTTCAAATTATTAAGTCATAAGTATTGCATCTTACACTTTTATTGTATCATGCCGGTGAACTCTTGTCAAATGTTTTTTCTCAATTTAAGGGTTAGGAGAGGATATTGAATGAGTTCTTTGATTCTCGGTTTTCAGGAAATGGAAAAGTCGCAGCTTTTGCTCGTTGGCGGAAAAGGGTTACATTTAGGGGAATTATCAAAAATTGAAGGCATACAAGTGCCAGAAGGATTTTGTGTTACAACAGTGGGATATCAAAAAGCCATCGAACAAAACGAAACGTACCATGCTTTGTTGGATCGACTAACCATGCTAAAAGTAGAAGATCGAGATCAAATCAGTGAAATCAGCAGGAAGATTCGACAAATCATTATGGATGTAGAAATTCCTTCCGATGTGGAGTCCGCAGTTACTCACTATCTCTCCCGGTTTGGTGAGGAACATGCTTATGCCGTGCGTTCTAGTGCGACTGCTGAAGATTTGCCGCATGCCTCTTTTGCCGGTCAACAAGACACCTATTTAAATATCATCGGCGTCGATGCCATCTTGCAGCATATCAGCAAATGTTGGGCTTCCCTGTTTACGGATCGCGCGGTAATCTACCGGATGCAAAATGGATTTGACCACAGTCACGTTTATATATCCGTTATCGTGCAAAGGATGGTTTTCCCACAGGCTTCAGGGATTTTATTTACCGCTGATCCGATTACCTCCAACCGGAAGCTGCTATCAATCGATGCCGGTTTTGGACTTGGAGAAGCACTGGTCTCTGGCTTGGTATCTGCCGATTGTTATAAAGTTCGCGATGGGGAAATCGTCGATAAGAGGATAGCAACCAAAAAATTGGCGATCTTTGGACGAAAAGAAGGCGGAACGAAGACACAGCAGATCGATCCTGATCAGCAAAAGACTCAAACCCTTACTGAAGAACAAATTTTACAACTGGCACGCATCGGAAGACAGATCGAAGCTTATTTTGGCTGTCCGCAAGATATCGAATGGTGTTTGGCTGATGATACATTTTATATTGTTCAGAGTCGGCCCATCACGACTTTATACCCGATCCCTGAAGCAAATGATCAGGAAAATCACGTTTACGTCTCTGTCGGTCACCAACAAATGATGACTGACCCCATGAAACCACTGGGATTGTCTTTTTTCCTGTTAACGACTCCTGCACCCATGCGCATAGCTGGTGGAAGGTTGTTTGTTGATGTTACAAATCATCTGGCTTCACCTGTCAGCAGAGAAATTTTATTAAATACCCTGGGGAAATCGGATCCGCTCATAAAAGACGCACTGTTGACCATCATAGAGCGAGGAGATTTTATAAAATCGTTGCCAAATGATAAAAAAGAACAGAGTCCAAGTAAAAAGAAAGATATGTCGTTCCCGGATTTGCAAGCACAAGTCGAAAATGATCCGACAATCGTTTCTGATTTGATTAAGCGTAGTCAAACATCGATAGAAGAGTTAAAACAAAACATCCAAACGAAATCAGGATCAGATGTATTTGATTTTATTCGAGAAGATATCCAAGAATTAAAGAAGATTTTATTTGCCCCGCAAAGTTCGGGAGTGATTATGACTGCTATGAATGCTTCATCATGGATCAATGAAAAAATGATGGAGTGGTTGGGTGAAAAAAACGCAGCAGACACCCTTTCTCAATCTGTACCAAACAATATTACTTCGGAAATGGGTCTGGCGCTATTGGATGTCGCAGATGTGATTCGTCCTTATCCGGAAGTGATTGATTATTTACAGCATGTAAAAGATGATAACTTTTTGGATGAACTGATTACGTTTGATGGTGGACAGGAAGCCCAAGACGCTATCTATGCTTATCTCAACAAATACGGAATGAGATGTGCCGGAGAAATCGATATTACTAGAACTCGCTGGAGTGAAAAACCAATTACACTTGTCTCCACGATTCTGGGTAACATCAAAAACTTTGAGCCTAATGCCGGAAAGCGGAAATTTGAGCAAGGGCGACAGGAAGCTTTGAAAAAAGAACAAGAGTTATTAGATCGATTGAAGCAATTGCCGGATGGCGAACAAAAAGCGAAAGAAACAAAGAGTATGATCGACCTCATCCGGAATTTCAGCGGGTATCGGGAATATCCAAAATACGGCATGGTGAATCGCTACTTCGTTTATAAGCAGGCTTTACTGAAAGAAGCCGAACAACTCGTACAAGTGGGTGTTATTCATGAAAAAGAAGACATTTACTATCTCACTTTTGAAGAACTTCACGAAGTCGTACGCACAAAGAAACTGGATTACCAGATCATCAGCAAACGAAAAGACGAGTACAAATTCTATGAAAAACTAACTCCGCCACGTGTTATCACGTCTGATGGTGAAATCATTGCAGGAGAGTATAAACGAGAAAATCTCCCAGCCGACGCGATTGTAGGTCTGCCTGTTTCTTCCGGAGTGATCGAGGGGCGAGCACGTGTCATCTTAAACATGGAAGATGCAAATCTGGAAGCTGGAGATATATTAGTCACCTCCTTTACAGACCCTAGCTGGACACCCTTGTTTGTATCCATAAAAGGTCTCGTCACCGAAGTTGGTGGACTAATGACCCATGGCGCAGTTATCGCACGTGAATATGGCTTGCCAGCAGTTGTTGGGGTGGAAAATGCTACCAAATTGATAAGAGATGGGCAACGAATTCGCGTGAATGGAACAGAAGGTTATATCGAAATATTGTAATGGCTGAACGATCGAGTACGATACAATAAGAGAGGAAGCAGTCTATATGCAATCCGTTTAGACTGCTTCATTTTTTCCATACGAAATGCCTCGCTAAGTCGTACCAATTTGCTTTCTTGGTAGTATTCCCGCTCAAATTTACGTACAAGGGCTAAAAGCGTAGCTGTCACCAGCCGCAAAGTATGGAGAAATCTGGTGAATATTAAATATTTGCTTGCGAAGTACAATTTTTCGATACATACCGTCAAATAAGACAGATGAATCTTTAATCACTGAGACAGTAATTGTCTCCCTTTATCATTTCACTAAGGCTGTCGGCCGTATCAGTTCCAGTTTCATAGTAAGGAGGATCTTATGAAATATTCAGCCCTTTTTCTGGCTATCATGTCATGGCTCTCGATTAGCTCGACTTTATCTGATCGATCCACCCAAATCCAATATAACGACACCCATTCCGAGATGGTTTCTTTGCATACTACTGATAAGTCTTCGGATAAAGAACATACAGAAACAATGGGGGGACATATACGATACTCCATTGCACTGCATGATTCATCCGGCCAAACTTATACGGTCCGTATCTACTCCGAAAACGAAAGCATGTATGTGGAACAAAACGATTGGTCTGGAGCATCTGAGGGTGACAGGATTTACAGGGGAAAATATCGGATCAACCTGGTTAAAGCCGGTCAGGAACAGTTGGAGGGCCAGCCACTAATGCTCTTTGATGATGAAGAAATGGAGTTTCATTCTTCCAGGAACATGGTCTATAAAGTGGAATCAGGGTACCCAGGCCAACCAGACCTCTTGGTTGTCACCCAGCACGGCGGATCAAATGGTGTTTTTGCCAGGTTCTTCTACATCAGAGACGAGGAATTGCGGCCGGTTGCAATCAAGTGGCAGGAGCGAACGAATTTCGAGTTGTTTATGCAGGAAATCGAAAACCCGGCTTACATGGTGTTTCAAACGAAAGCTTATGTTAATGCGGAGGGGAATTGGTACACCCGTCGGTGGACTTTAGACATAAAGACAGATTCGTTTTTATTAATTGATACGAAGGTAAAGACGAACGGGTGATATATCTTGGAGAATACAAAAATGGAATGTAAAGTGGTCGAGGAACGAATCAAACAAACAAAAGTCCGGCAAGTCCAGCTCGAACAAACCATTATCGATCATGTGCCTCATGAAGTGGGTTTTCCAGCAAGATTCAACTGGACTCTGGCGCCGCGTGTATTTTTGTGACACATTGTATATCGAAGATACTAAATAAATTCGATGAGGCTGGTACAATAATGAACTACAATTATTTATCCTTACGTTATTTTATTGAAGTGGCAACATACCTAAATTTCAGTCATGCTGCACAAAAACTTCATATATCCCAACCCGGTCTGAGCCAACAAATCAACGCGCTTGAAAAAGAACTTGGCGTTAAGCTTTTCCACCGATCGACGCGTATGGTATCTTTAACTCCTGAAGGAGAGTACCTTTTTAAAAATCTATCGCCCGCCCTCGAAATTATAGAGAGAACAATTACTGAGCTCAAAGAAGAGGGCGCCGTCCCGAAAACGACAATTCGCATCGCTACCGTTCCTTCCGCAGCAAGCAATAAGGTGCCCTTCCTCATTCAAAAATTAAAGGAAGAGCACCCCATGATCGAATTTTATATTAAAGAAACCACTTCTGTTCATGCGATTGAGCTCGTGCAGAAAAACGAGTATCACCTAGCATTTATTCGTACACCAATCGACCTAAAGCATACGATACAAAAACCTTTGGATTGGATGGAGTTTACCAAACATCCGCTTCAAGCGGCGTTATCCTGCGACCATCCATACGCCGACCAGGATGAGATCGATCTCCTTGAATTAAAGAACGAGACTTTTTTACATTATGACGCAAAACATTCACCGTCTCTCTATTTTTTACTAGAGCACGCATGCTTGACTGCGGGTTTCATTCCGAAAACGATTGGTTCCGGTCCGGAGATTCTTACCATAGCAAACCTGATCTCGAATGGCATAGGGATTACTTTGCTTCCCCAAGACATGCTTGAGTTGCTGCAATCCTATCGAATCAAAGCCATTTCCTTAAAAAATCTCTCTCTTCTTAGTTCCATATCAGTCGTCTGGAATTCTGCAAATGTTCCTGTTATTGTAGAAGATGCTATCCGTATATTAGATGAAATGATGAAATAAACCAATCATACCTATACCTTTCGCCTATCAAAAATTTCACGTAAACGTATCGCATCTTTCCATAAGGAAGGATGCGTTTTTACTTCAATTTTATAATCATAGATTATATATATATCATTTTTTCGTATTTTAGCTTTCTACAAGGCGATGTTACATTGGGTCTGACACTTATCCAAGGAGGAGTACAAACTCATGAGCAACTCAAAAATGAATGTGATATCGTACGGTCTAGGCCCCATCGGCATCAAGATGCTGCAAGGTATTCTTCAGTCTGATTCGATCGAACTGATTGGCGCCGTGGATATCGATCCGCAAAAGCTTGGTAAAGACGCTGGAGAATTAGCTGGCGCTCAATGCATTGGCGTGAATGTAGTTCGAACCTTGGAAGAAATCGACACTTCGTCAATTGATGGACCTAAGATAGCTCTTCACGCAACGGGGTCTAATCTGGAACAGGTGTGGCCTCAACTGAAACAACTGCTCGATCACGGATATTCCGTTGTATCCACTTGTGAACAACTGTCTTTTCCTTGGCATCGCTATCCCGAATTATCTTCTGAAATTGACCAATATGCCCGTGATAAACAGCAATTTGTAATTGGTACTGGAGTAAACCCAGGATATATCATGGATACGCTAACATTATTCGCAACTTCAGTGACGCAAACATTGTCAAAAATTACAGTCTACAGAAAAGTTGATGTCTCCAAACGCCGCATTCCACTGCAAAAAAAAGTGGGAATCGGGATGACAAAAGAAGCTTTCAACGACCTGGCTCAAAATGATCGTATTGGCCATGTCGGTCTTGAAGAGTCGCTCCGTCTTATCGCACATGGGCTAAATTTGACTCTTATCGAGGTACAAAACAGCATTGAGCCAATAATCTCTGACAAAGACACAACGTTAGCGCTTGGGCCGCTGTGTAAAAATGAAGTAAGCGGGCTTCATCAAGTCTCTCGTGGTTCGACGGCGAGAGGAATCAGTATCGAATTGGATCTAATCATGTCAGTAGATATCACGCAGGAGGATCGGATCGTTCTGGAAACGAGAGATATGGGAACCGTGGAATTCGTGGTACCAAATGGGATATTTGGAGATACCGCTACAGTTAACATCGTAACGAATACCGCTAAAACTCTTCAATTTACTGATAAAACAGGACTACTAACCATGGCCGACATCCCACTTACCAGGAGCGTTCAATAATAGCCTTTGTAAATGTAACAATCGTTTTCCTCCTTCAGGGAAAGGATTGTCTTCGTATTATATGAGAGATCTATAAAAAAGAAAGGGGAATAGATGTAAATGGAGTTTAGAATGGCGACGAAAAGAGATGTAAAAGAAATTGTGCGCTTATTAGCAGATGATGAACTGGGGTCCAAACGGGAGAAATATGAAGACCCTTTACCAGAGGCTTATTATAATGCCTTCTCGGCAATTGAAGATCAAAGTGGTAATCAAATCTTATTAGTTATGGAAGATGAAATCGTGATAGGTTGCTTACAGTTAACAATTATCCCTGGACTAGCCAGGCTAGGGATGAAACGGGCGCAAATTGAGGGAGTGCGTGTTGATAAAAATTACAGAGGTCAAAAGGTTGGAGAAGCTTTATTTCGTGAAGCAATTGCAATAGCAAAATCCGAAGGTTGCGGTCTTGTACAGTTAACTACTGATAAAGACCGTAAAGATGCCCACCGTTTTTATGAAAAATTAGGCTTTACCTCCAGCCATGAAGGCATGAAGTTAATTCTAAATTAATATAAATCATCTATTCCACAATCGGTTTGTTATAATAATGATACGACGGCAGCCGGCAAGTTAATCGGCTGCCTTTTCTCATCTGAGGGCAGGATCGTGATGATAACAACTATTCCCATACTTTTTGAAGAGGGAGTCCCCGTTCAGCTCGAGCCAGATCGACAACATGCTGTATAAAGGCAGTTTTTGCCTTTGTATAGCCCTCATTGTCGGAGTGATATTGTTCAGCCAACGCGCGTTTCAGTTCGCCGTATTCCTTTATTAAATGAGGATGGTGACAGAGGTAGTCTCGAAATAGCAATTCATTTCTTTCATGGAATCCCTCGATCGACATGATATGCAAATGATGTGTACGCAGACCTGCGAATTCTTTTACAAAAAAATGCCGCTCGGTCATGCCGGTTTCAACATAGCGGTAACCCGAGTGACCAAGCAAGTCCGCATAGACCTGTTCATGAAGCAATTTTTGAACACCGGCGAACATATCGATGATTGGTTTTGCCTCTTGGTTGGGGATGGAGGTGCTTCCAATATGTTCAATTGCAACGATGTGAGGGTTCAGGATCTCAAGCAGCCGGTTTTTCTCTTTTTCAAATTCCAGAGACCACTTGGAGCTGTAAGGAACTACTTTGACTATATGATGATTCTGCGCAGACATCTGATTCATCCTCCCTTTCCTTTTCGGGCGCCTGATTGCAGAGCGTATTCTATCATTTGATTTTTTGTTCTGTCAATCTTTTCCTTTCATGAAAATATAGTTGTAGGACAGGCAACCTTGTTACGAAGAAATACTTACAAGGACCGATGAAGAAGCCAAACATGATTTTCATCAGACACCAGGGCTGGCTTTATTCATAACCGATTGCAGAATCTAAAAGAAATATTTGGGCACCCTATGTGTAAGAATGCACATGGAAAGGGGGCCCTTTTAAACATGAATGGCAAAAAGCTGATGCGGCAAGCAATGCTCGGGTTGATCCTCGCCGGTACGGCTGTCTCCGCGGTTCCGTTAGACGCCGCAGGCCTGATTCTGGAAGAGCAGGGGCCAACGCTCGCCGTCAAGCACTCGCTGAAGGGAAACAGCTTGCACCTCAAGCTGGAGGTGTCGCGCTTTACCTTCTCGCTCGACAACATGGGCAAAGAAAACAAAGCGGGAGAAGGGCACGCCGTACTCTATCTGGACGGCAAAAAAACAGCGAAAATTTTTGACAAGGAATATGTACTTGACGAGATCCCGCCGGGAAAACATCAGGTCGTGATCGAACTGGCGCACAACAATCATGAATCATACGGAGTGAAGCAGGCGTTTCAGATCAGCGTAAAACCGTAACCAACGAAAAAAGCAGAGGACAAAGCACCTCTGCTTTTCACGGTTGTATTAAGACGAAAAGACGACTTTGGCCTGGGCGTCCGCTTTCGGCAGCGAGACGACCAGCGTCGGGTAGGTCAGGACTTGCGTTTTCATGCTGCCAGGGGCGGGCTTAGACTCGTGGACGTGGACCTGCCAGGTTCCATCGGCAGACTGCTCTACTTTGTCCACTTGCAGGCTGTACCCGCCGGTTGGGCGTTGTCCCAACCCGATGACGACGTAGGTTTGCTGATCAGCGTGAACCACTTGGTAACCGCCGGCCTCTTTCACCTGCTTGTAGACAGGCTGCAAAGCGTCGGAATAGGGGGGCTGAACGACTTGGTAGCTTCCCGCAGTTTGCCCTTGAGAGTGCTGGGGCTGATTGGTTTCAGACATGACGGATGCTCCTCCGAATACCGCCAATGAGGCGGCGAGTATCATTGAAAGATATATATTCATTCCATTACCTCCTCGTGATTAAGGTCGTTTAGCAGCCTGCCCTTGGCAAAAACGGCCGGGACATGTAAGATCATGACATGATGCGTAATGCGAGGTGTCCCAATGAACCTTTCGACATGCTTGTCCATGCTATCTGATTCGACGCAGCAGGCGATTGTCGAGGAACAAAATCGACGCTTGCAGGAGAACAGCAAGGCTGCGCTGGCAGAACGTCTGACAGACGAGTGCTATCTGACGCGCTTATGGCAGGCATTGCACGATGTCGAACGCGACGTCGTAAGACTGTTTCTCCTCGAAGCGGCCAAAGGCTTCTTGACTAAACGACAATGGGAAAGCCTGTCACATGCAAGACACGCCAGGTTGTCTGTTGGCTTGACTCGGCTGCGCAGGCTGGGGATCGTTCTAACGGTTCGAAAGCTGTGGAGCGAGGTGGGCTACTTTGTTCCCGAAGAGATTCGCCGCACCTTTCTCCCCTTGCTCGATCAGCAAGGAAAGACGGAACTACACTGCAACAATCACATTCAAACGCTCTCCTATTATACTACAGGAGGGCGGGGAATACATCTGGATTTGTTTGCCTGCCTGCAGCTGGTACGCGACCAACAGCCCGCGCTGACCAAGCGGAGGACGATTCATCAACGCTTTATCCAAAAATTGTCAATCCAGGTATCGCTCAGTGATGAGCACGTGGGTACCATGGCCGACCGACTCGGCGGCGACGGACGCAAGCAGCCGTATCCTGTCGCGATTGCGGTCCTGCTCGATATGGCCTTCCGCTTGCAGCTGCTGAGCGCAGATGAAAAGCAGATCGGGTTGAACCAAGCCAAGGTGGACGAGTGGCTGGGGCTGTCTGCAGCGGAGCGGCTTATGGACATTTACCGGCTGGCGGAACGCTACTACCTCCCGCATCAGCCTTGGCTGGAAGCCTGTTCGTTTGAAATGAAGCGCTGCCGGGATAGCGGCTGGCGATCGGTTTCGCAACTGCTGCAGCGCCTGCGTACACTGGGATTTCGGCTGCCGGATGACGCGGATGCTCTGCTGAAAGCCGCCTGGCTGCACCCGTTGCTGGGCTTTGGCTTTGTACAGTTAGGCCTGGATCAGGACCAGGAGCTGTTTTGGCGGTGGAATCCGCTGCTCGCCGAAGGGAGCGAATCGTCTTTGTGGTATGTAGAGCCGACCGGAGTAGTCATCGCCGCGCCGACTGTTCCGCTGCGTGATTTGTGGGAGCTCGGCCGATTGGGCGACTTTTCGTTTGAAGGCGAGATGGTGCAATGTACATTGCAGCCGGCAAAGGTTCAATCCTATATCGGAGGCGGAGGGGCGGAAAGGCAGATTCTCTCTTTTCTGCAGTCGGCCTGTCCCTATCCGTTGCCCGATGCGATTTTGCAGCAGGTGAAAAATTGGGCAAGGGATGCGAGACAAATTCAAATGGAACGCTGCATCCGGGTGCGGACAGCCCATGCCGGAATTCTGCAGGAACTGCGAGAGCTGCAAAGCATGCAGCCATTCCTTGGCGAGATCATCTCCGAGACTGATTTCCTGATTGATGAACGACAGGAAGAGAAGCTGCTCATTATGCTGCGCCAGTGCGGGTATGAGCCGCAAGCAGGCCTCATCCGCGGTTTCCGGCCGTTGGAAGCAGGGGAGGGCCGCCCAACATCAGCCCGGCCTGACGCCGATGACACCCAAAACGGGCTTTTGGCGATCGCGCTGCCGTGGGACGGATATCAGGTGGAAAACGTCTTTCCCGACCCGTCGGACGGAGCGCCGCAGTTGTCCCGATTGCCGCGAATCTGGACGCAGCATTACCAATCCTACCATCCGCAGACACTTCGGGACTTGTTGAAGCGGGCGGAGGAACTGCAGCTGACAGTCCGCGTTCAATTGGCGGCAGGCACGGAACAGGAGGGGGTTCCGGTCAAGGTGGACATCCAGCTGGGCTATTGGCATGTCACCCTGGATACAGGAGCAGGCAAAAGCAGGCTCCGGCTTGATGACATTCAGCGGGTGCGCATGCTGCTGCCGGACTACGTTCAACATTGAGCAGGCAAACACTTCCTTTTTGCGCGGGAAACTGTTACAAATCCATGGTTTCGTGTTAAAATAGGATGTGCATCATATCACAAGGGGGGTCGCACATGATCCAGACGATTGAGCCGCTTGACATGGCGGAGATGCTCAGCCAAAGTTACGCGCTGGCCGACATGATCAACAGTTCATGTGAAGTCTCCGCATACCTCCAGGCCAAACAGGCCATGGAGCAAGATGAGGAAGCACAGCGCCTGCTGCATCTGTTTGAACGCAAGAAGGTGCAGTTTGAAGAAGTGCAGCGATTCGGGAAGTACCATCCCGATTTTCATAAAGTTTCCGCAGAGTTGCGGCAGTTGAAGCGTTCGCTGGAAATGCTTGACTCCGTCCAGAATTTTAAACGGGCGGAAAACAAGCTGGACGAGATGCTGTACAGTGTTGGCCGGTTGATCGCCGACGCCGTCTCGCCAGAGATTAAGGTACCGAGCAACAATCCCATTCTGGAGGCTAAGGCAAGCGGCTGCGGCAGCGGCGGAAGCTGCGGGTGCAGCACACGGGCGTAACGGCATTTTGGTCTGGCTCGTCCCTGCGGGACAGCTGCCAGACCATTTTACCGGAAGCAGAACACAGCGATGGCCGGTTCGTTTTCGCCGGCCGCGCTCCTGCCGTTTTAGGCGGCGCGCCATGCATGTGACCAGATGAGGAAGGGGTTCAATGAGAAAATGAGGGAAAGACGACTGGGATTGGCCGTCTGGGTAAAGCACCCGCGTGCGGCTAAAAATTTGCGGAAATTTGGAACCATTCACTATATCTCCAAGCGCTTAAACTACGTGGCGATGTACGTCGATGCCAACTCGCTGGATGAGACGATCAAAACGATGGAACGCCTGCACTTTGTCACCAGGGTGGAGCGTTCGCATCGGCATGAAATCCCAACGGTTTACAACAATGCAAAACCGGATCGGGCAAAAGAGTTCGATTACGAGCTGGAGAAGACACAGCTGATGGCTTTAACCGAGACGCTTCTGACTGAGACCAGCGGAAGCCTGGGCAAGTAAATCTGTTGTCTTTCGACGATCACTGGCTGCCTGTCCGGGCAGCTTTTTGTTCCCCCTCTGCGTTTTTCTTCCAGATTTGGCCAATCTGTGATATCCTAAGGGAACACAAAGATCAAGGATGAATGCGTTTACATAGAATGTCAAAAATGCGGAGGGTGAATAGATGAGACTTGATATTAACTGTGATATGGGAGAAGGATTTGGCCGTTATCGGCTGAAGGAAGACTTGGGCATTCTCAAGTGGATTACCTCGGCAAATATCGCCTGTGGCTTTCACTCCGGCGATCCACACGTCATCTGTACACTGGTGGAAGCGGCTTTGCGGAACAATGTGATGGTCGGCGCCCATCCGGGTTATCCCGACGTACAGGGGTTTGGCCGGCGCTCGATGGCTTTGTCGGCGCGGGAAGTGTACGAGCTGGTGCTGTACCAGGTGGCCGCACTTGACGGGATTACCCGGGGGCTGGGCGGGAAGCTCCATCACGTCAAGCTGCACGGGGCTCTGTACAACGAAGCGGCGGAGCGGCCGGAGCTGGCCGAAGCGGTCGTTCGTGCAGTCACGGATATCAACGAAGAACTTGTCCTCTATGCTCTGTCCGGCAGCTCGCTGGTCCATGTAGGCTTGGAGTACGGACTTGCTGTCGCGGAGGAAGTGTTTGCTGACAGGGCGTACCTGCCGACAGGGAGGCTGGCTCCTCGCGAATTGGAAGGAAGCGTCTTGATCAGCAAGGAAGAGCAGCTGGCTCAGACCAGCCAGCTGGTGTTGGAACAAAAAGTTCGCACGGTTGACGGCAGTACGATTGAGCTGGTCGCCGATACGCTCTGCGTTCACATTGAAAGTCCTGACACGCTGCTGTTTTTAAAAGAGCTGCACCGCTGGGCCAAGGAGCACGGTGTCAGCGTGGAGCCTATTTCAAGTTGATCGATCGAGGTGACTCCGATTTCTTCCGAGTCACCTCTACCCTTTCTAGGTGGGATGAAGTTTGGACAAAGACAAAAGCCCCAAGCTGCCGCTGACACAAGCGGAACGCGCTGCTCTGAGAACGTGCAAACTAAAATTGCGGGAGATCCATAAACAAGATCTGCATGATCTCATGCGGATTATGGATGTCTCGGAGGAACGGGCAAGGTATGTAAAAGCGATGGCAGCTTTTCAGCAAATTCCTTCCATCGGATATGAGTTGGCCTGCAACCTGACACGGGATTTGGGTCTGTACTCGATAGAGGAGGCTGTAAAAACAAGCGGGCCAGAGCTGTTTGACCGCCTCGAGCAGAATCTGGGGGTGCGGATTGACCCTTGTGTAGAAGATCAATTTCGCTGCGTGATTCACCACGCCAATCATCCCGGCAGCGACAAGCAGTGGTTTGACTTTACCGCCGAACGAAAGCAGTACCGTCAGACGCATGGCTATCCCAAGTCGCGTCCCGCTCCTGTCAAATAAGCGGAACAACAAAATGCAGTTTGTACCGGAAATCTTTGCTACAATGAAGAGAGTATTTCGAGAGATATAGAGATGTACGGGAGATTTGCATGAAACCGATTCAACGGACGAGCTTATTGCTATGCCTTACCATTTTCGTGGTCTTCGCCGCTGCTGCCATCGTGTTCAAGTGGCCTGTCATCGCCGCCTGGCTGGACAGCCAAAAGCCGCGTCAGACAGCCGGTTACACAGGGGCGGATCCCTTTGGCTACAACCCGCCGCTTCCCTCATTGGTAAAAGAACTGCATCCGGTCTACCAGATCAAGGCGGAGCTGAACCCGGATGAGAGCGAGATTACCGGCAGCATGACGCTGCAATTTGACAATCCGAAGACGGCCGAGATTTTCTTGTACATATACGACTATACCTGGAGTCCGATCACGATCACTTCGTTGCAGGTGGGGGACAAGCCTGCGGTCTTTCAGCGGCGCGGAGCCATTGTGACTCTGAAGCCTCCGAAGGAAGAGGCGTCTGGCAGGCTGACGCTGCAGATCGCCTTTCGGTCAAAGGTGCCGCGCGGATGCACCCGGTTTGGCATGAGGGAGAATATCTGGACGCTGACCAACTGGTATCCGATGCTCGGCTCCCTCAATCAGCAAAACCAGTGGTACGAACCGCCAAAACCGGTCGGCTACGGCGATCCGTTTTTTTACCAGTACGCCGATTATGACGTATCGTTTGTGTCGCCGGGGGCCTATCGCTGGGTGTCCTCCTGGGGCAGAGGAGAGGGGAAACCGGTGTCGGACGGCAAGCAGGAGGTGCGTTATACTGCCCGCCGCGTGCTCAATTTTGCGCTGGTTGGCAGTCCGAACTACCAGATCGAAAGCGTGCAGGTCAGCCCGAAATTGACGGTTGACATTGCATCTGCCGACCCGGTCCGCCTGAAGCAGATAAAAGAGATTGCCGGCACGGCATTTTCGGCCTACAGTGAGCAGTTTGGCGAGCTTGCCTACCCGCACGCGGCGGTCGCGGAGACGGGAGGATGCACAGTGTACGCGATGGAGTACGCAAACATGGCGATATTCTCCCGTGACTTGTTTGCCCAAAAGCGGGTGGACCACTGGCTGCCGCACGAAATCGCCCATCTGTGGTGGTACAACAGCGTGGCGACGCTCAAGCCGATTCACAGCTGGCTGGATGAAGGGCTTGTAGAGGCAAGCGTGTATTTTTACCTGAAAAAGCGCCATGGTCAGGCCGCCGCCGACCAGCTGCTGACGGAATACGCTCTCGAGACGTCCAAGCTGTCCCAGCATTATCCCGACGGATCGCTGGCGAAGCATTTGGTCCAGTTCAGCAGCTACAACGAGTTTGACTGGACCTGGTATTCCAAAGGGGCGATGCTGTACCACCGCCTGCGCCAACAGATCGGCGACAAGCAATTTAGCCAGTTCCTCAAGCGAGTCCAGCGCAATTACCAGGGAAAAGTCATCGGCCCGGCCCACCTCGACCAAGCCCTCAGCCAGACGTTGAACGGGGAGGCACAGTACTTCGTGCCGAATGCGGCGCAGCCAAATCGCAACCCGTTTCTGCCGCTGCAGGTAGAGCGCTACGTCGGTACGGTGATCAACGACATGATTTTTTATCCGGCCACACCGGCGCGGGAGCACGGCAAGACCGTGTACCTGCCGCTTGCCGAGATCATGAAAAAGGTTGGATTTGAGATGTCCGCCGGCCCGCATCCGGGAGAATTGCTGCTGAAGGCAGACGGAAGGGAATTGCGGCTGAGCGAAAATTCACCGGATGTAACCTGGGATAAACAAACATATCAGCTTTCCGCAAAGACATTGAAGGCGAATGGGCAGCTAATGGTCCCGCTTGACTTTTTTGAAAAAGTCATGAAGTACCGGGTTCGTTACGATGCCGATGCAAAGACTGTGCGGATAGACGTTGTAAAGAACTGAGGCGTTGAAGTATGGACAACATTATTTTCATCGGATTTACCGGGACGGGTAAATCGACAGTGGGAAAAGCACTGGCGCAGGCTCTGGGTCGACGCCATGTCGACTTGGATGAGGCCATCGTAGAGGCGGATGGCAGAACCATCCCCGACATCTTCCGTGACGAAGGAGAACCCTTCTTTCGCCAGCTTGAATCGGACGTGCTCGCCCGGCTGCTGCAGCAAAACGGGCTGGTGATCTCTACCGGTGGCGGGGCCGTGCTCAGTATGGAGAACGTAAAGCGAATGATGGAATCCGGCCTGGTCGTCAATGTACGGGCGGCAGAAGAGGAAATTGTCCGGCGGCTGTCCGGACATTCGGATCGGCCGCTATTGGTCGGCGATGTACAGGGACGGGTGCAAAAATTGCTGAAGGAACGGGCGGGGCGATACGACTTTGCCCCGCTGCAGATTGAGACGACGGGGCGGGATGTCAGTTCCATCGTCGAAGAAATTATTGAGAAAATGACTGAAATGGCGGATTCCCGGAAAGACTAACATCAAGGAGGAATCTGCGATGTCATTCCAAGAGTACCTAAAGTATCTGACGAAAAGGCTTGTCGAATACCTGGATACCCCGGCGGTAGAGCGCAAACGGCGAAAAGAGCCGCGGGAGGCGTGGTCAACTCGCTGGTTTGGCGCAATTCCTATGTCTATCAGGCTTCTCAGACGCAAATAACCAAGGAAAGGGTGTCCGCATTGCCGAGAATTGCAGTAGAACAATCGCTTAGCCACATTGCGGAAATGCTGCGGAGCAACGGTTACGATGTCGTTGATTTAGGGAACAGCCAGCAAATGGTTGACGCCGTGGTCATCACAGGGCTGGATGAAAACATCATGGGCGTAGAAAACAAAACGTTTGCCGGTGCTCCTGTAATCAGTGCGGAGGGATTGACGGCGGAGGAAGTTTTTCACGAAGTGCATGAACGCTGCTCTCCTACCGACCATCAATACTAGGGTAGAAACAAAGGTGTCTCGAACGATCACGAGACACCTTTTTGCTGTTCAGGAGGGATGATGATTTTCCCCACCCGGTTTACGTAGGAATAGGGCAGAAATCTCAGTCCTTCATCCCAGACGCCGATGTAGGCAAGCCGGTCGCTCCAGACGTGAATTGTTCCAACAGAATACGGAGCCATCACCTCATCGTGAAACAAGGAGGCGGAGACGACGACCGGGTGCGAAGGAGCGTCGCCAGCTTGCATCAATTTCATCCAGGGCTTGTCCCCTTCGCCCTCCGTTCTGAGCGGTCCGGCCCCGATCCAGCTAATGTCGTCAAATGGATCTGTTTCGTTCTCTTCCAAGGTCGTCGATGCCGTCAACTGCTGCCCCGGATTAATCACTTCTTGTAAAGAAAGCGTGTTGACGACAGAGGGATCCGGGGTTAGAGCAGCAGGATACCTTTCTCCCGTCTTGGCATTCACATATAAGTCGCCTCCATGCTGAGCAACCCGCCAATAGGAGGAAAACCCGTCGTAAACCGGCTCGGCCGCTATATTTTGAGGGGCAAATGCATCATCGAACAGGATAAATTCGCCAAGTCCGTATTCGAGCAAGACAAATTTGGCCAGGTTGCCTTTGCTCTCGGGTGCTTCCGCCACCACCAGGTATCCCACGTTCTTTCCTTTTGCCGACAGCGTAATCAGCCATTGGTGGCTGCCCGGGCCGAGAGCTTGAACGGTCGGCTTTGCATCCTGCCACGTTTTAAACTGTTTGTCTTTGGCCGCCAGGTCTGAAATCCAGTGCTGAACCTGCTGCTGAAACTGTTGGCTCCAATCCTGTTCCATCGCAGGTACGTGAATGGAGGGCAGCATCATCAGCAGCAGAACAAACAAGAGTATAGACGGTAGTTTTGCATTCAATGGACAAACACCATCCCTTAACAAAGGTTACATTTTTATTGTAACCACTTTCAGAAAAAAGATTTGTTGCTTATTGTCAAGGGCAGACCGTTTTTTCTCGTTGATCTTTTACATATTTTGCGGTTCCGCAGCAAACGAGGGGGTGCTGTGCAGGTAAAACAGGCCGGCGTTGACCAGGGTCACTTCGATCCTCGGTTCGTACTGCCACTTCAGTTCGGCAATCCGCCGCTCACGCTCTTCCTGCGGCGTACTCTTACGCCACTCCGTCTGCTCGATCTGTTCTTTTGGTGTGACAGGAATGCCATTCATCCGCAAAAAGTCCAAGATTCTGCCGCCTGTCGACTGGTGCTGCTCCCATGAAACGGGTTCCTCTGAGGGAGGATAAGGAGGGGGCGGCGGCAGTTCTTCTCCTGCTTCAGCAGTACCCGTCGCTCCAGGATCGTCCTCTGCCGAATCCGCAGTCTCTTGGGACGAACCCTCGCTGGCCGTCTCTTTGGAGGAACTCTCTCTGTCTGTCAGCTGCGTGTAGTACGCCTCCAAGATCTCCAGTTCCTGTGCCAACCGCTCCCGGGCCAATTCTGCCCAGCGATGATCCTCCCGCCCGATCGTTTCGTCGACAGCCTGTTTGACCAATTCAACCGCCTGCTCCAGCGTCATCCGCTGGTCCAGCGTGTAGAAGTAGTCGGGGATGGTAGGGGAGAGCGCCAGCTTTCTCACCGACGGATAAAAGTCAAAAATGACCTTGGGTTGATGGAGATTGACGCCAAGGTAGAGAAGCAAGTCTTTCTTTTTGTCGCAGATGAACGAAATTTTCACATTCACGCCGAACCAGGGGACAAGCGGCATTGAACGCCGCTTGGCGCTGCTTTGGTGAACGGTCGGGGCAAGCTCATACATGCAGACAAACCTGCCGTGTTTTTGGGCAGAGCGAAAAATTTGCTGCAGCCGGCCTGCGCCCAGGTGAAGCAGTTCGGCCCGGACACCTTCCGGCATCCGGTCCGGATCAAACGCAAACGTGAGGACCATCGGCTGGGGAGGCATGTTCATCTTTTCGATCCACGACCAGTAAAAAGGCCGGTTGCCGATATCCTTGTCGATTGCTTCCGGCAGTTTGACCGTCAGATAGTCAGGGTGCGATTCACAGATATGGGAAGAAAAGGCTGCCAAATAGGTTTCGATAAATCTGCGCATCTGCTGCTGTTCCACGGAAGGCCCCTCCTTTGCGGTATCTGGGGTTATGAGAGTTTCTTGGCTTTGTCTGCCAGGGCGCTCTGCCGTATGGAATTGATTGCTTGGCCAATGTTGTCCAACTTTAACGCCATCTCTTTTTCTGACCCTGATTCCATGATGATATCGATAATGTTTTGCTCCAGGGAGGAGAGCAAGCCGAGCCGGTCGACGATTTCATCCAGTTCTCCGATCACCATCTCGAACAAGTCGATCTTTTCATAGAGCAGATGGAGGATGTGCTCCTCGATCGTTCCGGTGGTGGACAGGTTGTAAATGTGGACGTCACGCTTCTGGCCCAACCGGTGCACACGGCCGATTCGCTGCTCGATTCGCATCGGATTCCACGGCAGGTCGTAGTTGATCACCTGATTGCAAAACTGCAGGTTGATTCCCTCGCCGCCCGCTTCGGTAGCGACCAGCACCTGTGCGCGATTCTGGAACAGCTCGGTCATCCAGTCCTTCTTGCTGCGCTTGAAGCCGCCGCGGAAAGGAACCGAGGTGATGCCGTGCTCGCCGAGGTATTTTTGCAGGTAGTTTTGGGTCGCGCGGTACTCGGTGAAAATGATCACCTTGTCGTCTATCTGCTTTAGCAGCTCGACGGTTTTGGCTGCCTTGGAGTGGGTTTCGATCCGCTTGATCATCTCTACCAGTTCGAGGATCGCTGCCTGTTCCTTCGACCCTTCTGCCGTCCGCTGATGCATGTTGTACAGGGTCATAAACGCCGCCTCCCGGCTGGAGCAGACTTCCCGCTGCAGCGTGATCAGAGCAAGGGCGTTGATCCCGCCGATGTCGGCACGGTAGGTTTGGCGGACAAAATCAGTGACGCCTTGGTACAGCGCCCACTCCTCATTCGACAACTCAATCGGGATCGACTTCACCTGCCGTTCGGTAAATTCGATCCCGCCGTCGCTGCGCCGGTTGCGGATCATCACCTTGCCGATTTCCGTCTTCAACTGTTCATTGTTCTTTGCCTGCCGCTTCCCTTCCACATAATTCGTGGCAAATTCGTGAGAGGGACCCAGATGTCCCGGACGGAGCAGATTGATCAAGTTGTACAGCTCGTCCATTTCGTTCTGGATCGGGGTTGCCGTCAGCAGCAAACAGTATTTTTTCTTGATCTCTTTGGCAAATTGATAGTTGCGGGTGCGCTTGTTTTTTAATTTGTGGGCCTCATCGATCACCAGCATGTCGTACTCGATGTCAAGTACGTGACGGCGGTGCGGGTCGCGTTTGGCCGTGTCGATCGAACCGACCACCACGTCGTACTGGCGCCACATGTACTCTTTTTTCTGGGCGACGGCCGGGATGCCAAACTTTTGGTTCAATTCCTTCGTCCATTGAATGACGAGCGATGCCGGGACGAGGATGAGGATTTTTTTGGCCAATCCCCTCACCATGTATTCCTTCATGATCAGCCCGGCTTCAATCGTTTTGCCTAGCCCGACCTCATCGGCGAGAATGGCCCGGCCGCGCATTTCGTTCAGCACTTTTTCCGCCGTGCTGATCTGGTGGGGGTAGGGCTTCACATGGGGCAAGTATTTCAATGCTTGAAGCCGGTCAAATTCTTTGACCGCCAAGGCTTCTTCGGCTTCAAGAGCAAGTTGGAACAGTTCCCATTTGTGCCACGGACCGTCATTTTGCATCAGATCTTGCAAGGCGGGCAGCCAGGTGCGATCGAATGCGATGGGAATATTCGTCATTGTGATGACTCCTTTTGCTTCTGGCTTTTGATCATGAGTTTATCGCGGTTAAAACCAAACGTTTTTGATAACTATAAATAAAACGTTCAGTTTTTCTGCTGTTTTGCTGAATTGGTTATTCCCAAATACACCCTGGTCGTGGTAGGATACATATAGTATGGAATAAGCGAATAGCGATTATGTATGGCGGATGAGAGTAGTAGGGAGAGACTGCCGCAATTTGAGGCAGCGCCGAAGGAGCAAACCTTGTGCAGGTGAATCTCTCAGGCAAAAGAACCTCTGCTGGACGCATCTCTGGAGAGCGCTTCGGCTTGGGATAAGCGGAAGCCACCAAAGGGGAAACTTGTGTGCTTTGCGGCACGAGGTAACTCTCAGGTAAAAGGACAGAGAAGGAGAAGAAAGAGACGCGCAATCGCGTTCTTTCTTCTGCTTTTCTGTCTTTTTTCATGCCCAAAATCGAATGAGCTTGGGCCAAAGTGAAAGGCAGCAAGGAAGACGATGGAGGTGGAGGTAACATGGCAGAGTTAAAGCGCACCCCGCTGTATGACCTGTATGCCAGGTATGGCGGAAAAACAATCGACTTTGGCGGTTGGGAATTGCCGGTACAATTCTCCGGGATTTCCCAGGAGCACGAAGCTGTTCGGACGAAGGCCGGGTTGTTTGACGTCTCCCACATGGGGGAGGTAGAAGTAAAGGGGGAAGGAGCCCTTGACTTCCTGCAGCGGCTGACGACCAACGATGTCAGCAAATTGGAGGACGGACAGGCGCAGTACAGTGCGATGTGCTATCCGGACGGCGGGACGGTAGATGATCTGCTCGTCTACAAAATTGCCGACGATCACTATTTTCTGGTGATCAATGCGAGCAACATCGACAAGGATCTCGCCTGGATGCAGGAGCATAAGACCGCTGGTGTCTCCATTGCCAATCTTTCCGACGAAACGGCCTTGCTGGCGATCCAGGGACCGCTGGCGGAGAACATCCTGGGGAAGCTGACGGATTTCGATCTGTCGCAGATCAGACCTTTCCACTTTGAGCGAAATCTCGATCTTGCCGGCATTCCGGTGCTGATTTCCCGGACGGGTTACACAGGGGAAGACGGATTCGAACTCTACCTGGCCGCAGGCAAGGCAGCAGAGCTTTGGGAGGCACTGC
This sequence comes from Brevibacillus sp. B_LB10_24, assembly GCF_046036945.1. Lineage (NCBI taxonomy): Bacteria > Bacillati > Bacillota > Bacilli > Caryophanales > Paenibacillaceae > Brevibacillus > Brevibacillus sp. B_LB10_24. The sequence goes on from NZ_JBJQOQ010000012.1 coordinate 82,763, forward strand.
TTCAGGCGGGCAAGGAAGACGGGCTTTTGCCGTGCGGCCTCGGCGCTCGCGACACGCTTCGGTTTGAAGCAAAGCTGCCGCTGTACGGCCAAGAGCTAAGCCGAGACATTACCCCGATCGAAGCGGGCATCGGTTTTGCCGTCAAGACGGATAAGGCTGTTCCCTTTATCGGCAGCGAGGCGCTCAAGGCGCAGAAGGAGGGCGGCGCACTGAGAAAGCTGGTTGGCATCGAGATGATCGATCGCGGCATACCGCGCTCCCACTACCCCGTATTTTCCGGCGGGGAACAGATTGGTGAAGTCACGACGGGTACACAGTCGCCCACTTTAAAGAAAAACGTCGGTCTGGCCCTGTTGAAACGGGAACACGCCGAGCTGGGCAGCCTTATTGAAGTAGAAATTCGCGGCAAGCGCCTGAAGGCCCAGGTTGTCGCCACGCCATTTTACAAGCGTCCGAAAAAATAGGACTTGAAGGAGGATTTCACTGTGCAATACCGTTATCTGCCCCAGACCGATCAAGATAAGCGCGAGATGCTGCAGGCGCTCGGCATCCAGTCGGTTGAAGAACTGTTTGCCGACATTCCCCGAGACATCCGGTTTAACCGCGAGCTTGACATTACGCCGGCGATGCCCGAGCCTGAGCTGGTCAAGTACATGAAGGGTCTGGCGGGAAAAAACGTGAATTTTGACACACATGTCAGCTTCCTGGGAGCGGGCGTGTATCAGCACTACATTCCCAGCGTGGTGAATCACGTCATCTCCCGTTCCGAGTTCTATACGGCTTATACACCCTACCAGCCGGAGATCAGCCAGGGCGAGCTGCAGGCGATTTTTGAGTTTCAGACGATGGTCTGCGAGCTGACCGGCATGGAAGTGGCCAACTCTTCGATGTATGACGGACCGACCGCCATGGCGGAAGCGTCGATGATGGCGGCAGGACACACCGGCAAAAAACGCGTCGTCGTATCCCGTGCAGTACATCCGGAAGCCCGTGACATTTTAAAAACCTATGCGTACGGACAAGGCGTCGAAGTAGAAGAGGTCGGCTACAATCGCGATGGCGTGACTGATCTGGAGGCGCTGACGCAGACAGTGGATGACACCGTGGGCGCTGTCGTCGTGCAATATCCCAACTTTTTTGGGAATATGGAAGACTTGGCCGAGATCGAAAAATGGGTTCACGGCAAAGGGGCGCTCTTGATCGTCAAGGCCAACCCGGTCGCTCTGGGCATCCTGGAAGCCCCGGGCAAACTGGGAGCGGACATCGTGGTCGGAGACATGCAGCCATTTGGCATTCACGCCGCGTTTGGCGGGCCGCACTGCGGTTACTTTGCCACCACCGCCAAGCTGATGCGAAAAATGCCCGGACGCATCGTCGGACAGACCAAGGACGAGGAAGGCAAGCGCGGCTTTGTCCTCACTCTGCAAGCGCGAGAACAGCACATTCGCCGTGAAAAAGCTACCTCCAACATCTGTTCCAACCAGGCGCTCAACGCTCTCGCTGCCTCTGTAGCCCTGACAGCGCTGGGCAAACAAGGCGTGCAGGAAATGGCGATGATGAACCTGCAAAAAGCGCATTACGCCAAGAAGGAGTTCGCCAAGGCGAAGGGGATGGAGATCGTATTTGCCGCCCCGTTCTTCAACGAATTCGTCATCAAATTGCCAAAAGAGGTAAATAATGTAAATAAAGCGCTTCTGGGCAAAGGGTTCATCGGCGGATATGATCTTGGCCGGTCCTATCCGGAGCTTGACGGTCACGTGCTGATCGCGGTGACAGAGCTTCGGACGAAACAGGAGATCGATTCCCTGGTGAAGGAAATGGAGGCGATCATCCATGCGTAACGATAAAGAAAAAGCACTGATCTTTGAACTGAGCCAGCCGGGACGGATCGGCTACAGTCTGCCGCCGCTTGACGTGCCGGAAACAGAGGTTGCCGACTTGCTGCCTGAACACCTGATCCGCGAAACGCCGGCAGAACTGCCTGAGGTTTCCGAATTGCAGCTGATGCGACACTATACGGAGTTGTCGACGCGCAATCACGGTGTCGATTCGGGTTTTTATCCGCTCGGCTCCTGCACGATGAAGTACAATCCGAAAATCAATGAGGATGTGGCCCGCTATCCCGGATTTGCTTCCATCCACCCTTATCAGCCGGACGAGACTGTCCAGGGCGCGCTTGAGGTGCTCTACAACCTGCAGCGCGATTTGGCCGAAATCACCGGGATGGACGCAGTCACTCTGCAGCCTGCTGCTGGTGCTGCCGGCGAGTGGACCGGGCTGATGATGATCCGCGCTTACCATGAGAGCCGAGGTGAGAAACGGACGAAGGTAATCGTCCCTAACTCGGCCCACGGCACCAACCCGGCCTCGGCGACGATTGCTGGTATGGAGACGATCACCATTCCTTCTGACGAGCGCGGGCTGGTGGACATCGAAGCGCTGCGCCAGGCGGTAGGGCCGGATACGGCTGCTTTGATGCTGACGAACCCGAACACGCTCGGCCTGTTTGAAGAAAACATCGTGGAAATGGCCAATATTGTGCACGAAGCGGGAGGTCTGCTGTACTACGACGGGGCAAATGCCAACGCTATCTTGGGGATAGCCCGACCTGGAGACATGGGCTTCGACGTCGTCCACCTCAATCTGCACAAGACGTTCACCGGTCCTCACGGCGGCGGCGGACCCGGTGCCGGCCCTGTCGGGGTAAAGGCATCCCTCTTGCCGCATCTGCCGGCACCGATCGTCGTCAAACAGGAGGACGGCAGCTTCGCTCTCCATTACGAACGACCGGAGTCCATTGGACGGGTGAAGGCGTACTACGGGAACTTTGGCATCCTGCTGCGCGCCTACACGTACATCTGCACGATGGGAGCGGAGGGTTTGCTGCAGGTATCGCAAAACGCCGTGCTGAACGCCAACTACATGATGCGCAGGTTGGCCGGGGCTTACGAATTGCCGTATGACCGCGTCTGCAAGCACGAATTTGTCCTGTCGGGCGTCCGCCAGAAAAAACTGGGGGTCCGCACCCTGGATATCGCCAAACGTCTGCTGGATTTCGGCTATCATCCGCCGACGGTCTACTTCCCGCTGATCGTCGACGAATGCCTGATGATCGAGCCGACGGAAACCGAGTCAAAAGAGACGTTAGACGAATTTATCGATGTAATGCTGCAAATTGCCCGCGAATGTGAAGAGACGCCCGAGGTCGTCCAGGAGGCGCCGCACACGACTGTCGTCAAGCGGCTGGACGAAGCGACGGCAGCACGCAAGCCGATTCTGCACTACCGCAAGGATGCGCAGTAGGCGGACGGGGCCAGATACCGGAGGGGCTGCACTTGTGAGCCCCTCCTTTCTTGTGCAAACCACAGGGCTGGCGTACAATGAAGACGGAATACATAGAAGGGGGACTGCAGATGGAACAGTGGCGTTTTATTCTCACCCCGCCGATGTCACCTGAGATGAACATGGCTGTAGACGAGGCGATTTTGATCAGCCACAGCGAGGGGAAGGTACCGCCGACCGTCCGCTTTTACACCTGGGAACCGGCTACCCTCTCCATCGGCTATTTTCAAAAAGCGGCAAAAGAGATCGATCTGGATGCGGTAAAAGGCAGCGGCTTGGGCTTTGTTCGCCGTCCGACGGGAGGACGGGCGGTGCTTCACGATAAGGAATTGACGTACAGCGTCATCGTCTCCGAAAGTCATCCGAAGATGCCCTCCGGCGTGACGGAAGCGTACAAGGTGATCAGTCTGGGACTTTTGCACGGGTTTCAGGAGTTGGGACTACAGGCGGAGATGGTATCGCTCGCCAGCGAAGAAGAGAAGGAGAAGTACAGCTCGCCGGGGTCTTCCGCCTGTTTTGATTCCCCCTCCTGGTACGAGCTGGTGGTCGAAGGGAAGAAGGTGGCAGGCAGCGCCCAGACCAGGCAGAAGGGCGTTATTCTGCAGCACGGGTCGATTCTTTTGGACATGGACGTGGAACTGCTGTTTTCCCTGCTGCATTTCCCTTCAGACCGGGTGAAGCAGCGGATGATGGACAGCTTCCGCCAAAAAGCGGTGACGATCAATGAGGTGAGCCCGCATCCGGTAGGCTTGGCCGAGGCGGTCGACGCGTTTTACCGCGGCTTCGCATCCGGACTTGAGGTCAGTCTCGAAAAACAGGAGTTGACACCGGACGAAACAGCGCTGGCCGAGGAACTGGCACGGACCAGATACGGAACGGATGAGTGGAATTTCCGCCGTTAGTTCGTAACTGGTATAGCAATAGCTCCTACGTACCGAACGTAGGAGCTGTTTGCGTTACGTAACCTTTTTGCAGGTGTTGCATCCGTTCCTTTTCCTCTGATTCCTTCGGCCGCAGCTTAAAACTTTCGGCAGTTGAGATTTGGGCAGATTCCGGTTCGCGGCGTAAAAAACCCCCGTTAGATGACGGGGGCTGCCGATTAAGAGTGTGTGTAAGAATAACGGGCAATCGACTCTTCAAATGCCGCTTGCAGCCGCTGGGCGATCTGTCCAGGCTGACCCGTGCCGACACGCTCGCCGTCGACGGTGACGATCGGCATGACTTCTGCTGTGGTGGAAGTAATGAATAGCTCGTCTGCCTGCTTGAGGAAGGCCAGATCAAATGCTTCTTCAACGACTGGGATGGAAAGCGAACGAGCCAGTTCAAGCACCGTCAGGCGGGTAATCCCGTTGAGGATCAGGTTGTCGGCCGGGTGGGTGTGCAATCGGCCGTCTTTGACAGCAAACACGTTGGTGGAGCTGCCTTCCGTCACGATGCCGTCACGGTGCAGAATCGCTTCAAATGCACCAGCTTCCTTCGCTTGCTGCTTGGACAAGACCGCACCCAGGAGGTTGAGTGATTTGATATCGCAGCGCAGCCAGCGGAGATCAGCCGTAACGCTCGCCGCGACGCCGTTTTTCATCTGCTCGAGCGGACGTCCCTTGCGGGTTGCGTAAGCAGACAGCACCGGTTTCGCATCTGCCGGAAACTCATGGGAGCGCGGGGAAGCGCCACGGGTTACCTGCATGTAGAGGTTGGCGTCATCGGAGGAAGTGAATCCATTTCTTTGCATAATTTCGACAGCTATCTGAAGCAATTCCTCATCGGACCATGCAAGTTGAAGCCTGATTTCCGAGGCACTGCGTTTCAGCCGGGCGAGATGTCCCTCCCACTGATACAGTTTTCCGCCGTAAATACGGATGACTTCATAAACGCCGTCGCCGAACTGGTATCCACGATCTTCAGGGTGAACGACCGTCTGTTCGGGCTGCACCCATGTTCCGTTGATGTAATACATTTGACAGGCCTCCATTTTTATACTAAACTTTACTTTTTTCAAGATATCAGAATAAAGACAAAGAATCAATTGAAAACGGCGAAATGATTGACAAGTTTACGCAAATCAGTCAGGGCGATTTTTGCCATCTCCAAACCATGGCGATCAGCAGGAAGACGCCCAAGTAAGCGGCAATGGTCAGCAGGCTGGTTTCGTACCATCCGCCGAGCTGCGGCAGAAAGGCACAGAAGGCTGTCAACCCGGCCATCGACAGCAGCACCGGAGCGGGGCGCAGGTCAAACTGGTCGACGATCGGCATCGCCAGTGCACAGAACCACAGGGCGACAACCATGATCGACTGGGCGCCGGCAAGCAGACTGAAGAGGGAGCTGCCTCCGGAAAAGAGCGAACCCACCGTATCGAGCAGCGGCTGAGTGGAATTGTTTACGTCGTGCCAGTGTGCCAGGATTGCCAGATGGTCAAGCAGGAGAATCGCCGTAAACAGGAGTCCGCCCAAAATCACGCCGCGGCGTGCGGCAGGAGCATTGCCGCTGTCTTGGGTGAGCGAGACCAGGACAGGCAGGCAGAACAACAGATGCAGACAGACGTAGAGCAGGGCGTGCCACAGCCACGAACCGCTCCACTGGTAAGCAAGGCTGGGCAGCGGGATATAGCGCTGATGGAGTAACAGGGCGAGCGGAATGAGCAGCCCAAGCAGGACAAGTACCCCGGCGGCGGTGGCGAGTTGTTTCCGTCCCTTGATTGCCAGCCAGGCTGCGATGGCAGTAAACAGGACAGCACCGCCGGCCGCGGGAAACAAAAAGACATGCTGCAGCTGACTCGCTTGCTGCGAAATAGCCGTCCCGGCCACGCCAAACAAGATGAGACAGAGGAACAGGGCCGCGATCGGTCCTGCGTTCGGGCCGAACAGCCACGAACAGAAATCGAACAGACTGGTAAACTGCCGCCTTGCCGCCCATCTGATTACCAGCCATGAGCTCCCGCAGAGGACTGCTCCGGACAGCAGCAGGCCAATCGTGCCCCATGTGCCGTATAAGGAGAAAAAACGCATGGTTTCAAACCCGCTTATGTAATTGGCTCCAAGTGCGGCTCCGGCATATAGTACCGCAATCCGCCATGTTTCGTGACGCATGCCATCCTCCTCCTAAGGGCAAATCAACGTGAACTCTAAGCGCCAGCATTCGGCAGGCAGCCGAATCTTGCGAACTTTGCTTGACCAAACTTGGTACAAGTGTATGAGGAAAGAGGCTGAATTCAGAACAGCTGTCGGGAAAAATGGATCGTCACCGCGGTGAATCCGCTGCCGGCTTTGGCGAATTTGGGGCAAATTGGCGAAAAAGACGACGTAAGCCTTGCATCTTCGCTTACCTGCACGGTAAGATAGAATTATCGGCTTTTGCGGTCGATCACGGTTGAAACGAGGGATGATCAGTGCCAACACCCAGTATGGAAGACTATTTGGAAAAAATTTACAATTTAATCGAAGAAAAAGGATACGCTCGTGTCTCCGATATCGCGGAAGCATTGGAAGTTCACCCCTCTTCCGTAACAAAGATGGTGCAAAAGCTCGATAAGGACAAGTACCTTGTCTACGAGAAATACCGCGGACTAGTACTGACACAAAAAGGGAAAAAGATCGGAAAACGCCTGGTCGACCGCCATACGCTGCTGGAGGATTTTTTGCGGATGATTGGCGTCGACGAGGAACATATCTATAAGGACGTTGAGGGAATCGAGCACCACCTCAGTTGGGAATCCATTACTTGTATCGAATACTTGGTTCAGTATTTTCATATGGACTCGGAGCGCAGTGAAGAATTGAAGCGAATTCGGTTGGAAGACGAAGCAAAAGAAGAATAATGCTCAGATCGCGCCGAGCCTGCCTCCAAGCAGGCTGGCGTTTTTTTTTGCATTTGACAAGTTTCGACAGGATAAGATGGAAGTAAACGGGGAGGTGGTGTCGATGAAGACTGACGCTGTCTTTGAAGGCGGCGGCGTAAAGGGGATCGCTTTCATCGGAGCTATCTCGGTTATGGAGGAGCACGGTTTTGAGTGGCACAGGCTATCCGGCACATCGGCCGGGTCAATCGTAGCCGCCCTGCTTAGCGCCGGGTACAACAGCCAGGAACTGATCCCCGTCTTCCAGCGGTTAAACTACCTTTCATTCCTGCAGCAGAGAGGCTTGGCCCGGCTGCCGTACATCGGAGGGATCGCCGGACTGCTGTTCAAAGAGGGAATCTATCCCAGCGACAACATTGAAAAGTTCGTCGATGAACTTCTCACCCGAAAGGGGATCCGCGTTTTCGGGGATTTGCCGGGCGGGAAGCTGCGGATTATCGCCTCCGACATTACTGCCGGGAAAATGCTGATTTTTCCTGATGACCTGACCGACTTTGACCTCGATCCCGACAACTTTCCGATTGCTCGCGCTGTCCGCATGAGCTGTTCGATTCCGTATTTTTTTTATCCTTACCGAATGAAGAAAAATGGCGGTTTTCACTATATTGTGGACGGCGGACTCTTGAGCAACTTTCCTGTCTGGCTGTTCGACGGCCCGGGTTTGCCGGAATGGCCGGCATTTGGGTTTCGTCTGGCGAACAAGGCAGCTATGGGGGAGAAGAGTAAAATCAGAGGTTTGATATCTTTCTCCAAAGCGCTCCTGACGACCATGCTGGATGCGCATGACCGCTTTCACATTGAACACAACAGCGCCGTCCGGACCGTCTTTATTCCGACTCTGGGAGTTAGAACCACACAGTTTAACCTGTCGGAAGCGAAGCGGCTTGAACTCATCGCCAGCGGGAGAAAGGCAGCAGAGGCCTTTTTGCAAACGTGGAGTTTTCTGGAGTACTGCAAAAGGTTCCGCAACCATCCCCCAAATGCGTAAAGGCTGCCCCAATGGGCAGCCTATTCCATCTTCGTGGATTCAATGGTATATTTTTGGTTCCTTCCCGGGGTTCTCTTCATCCTCAGCCTTCTGCTTTCCCTTGCTTCCCTCAATGACGTGAAAGGGATGGTCCCGGCGGGATGCAGTACTCCTCTTGGCGGAAGAACGGAGTTGCTTGACCGGTTGTTTTGCATTCCTCTTGAAACCTTGCTTGCGCGGCAGAAACTTTCCCGTTTTCAGGTAGTTGTTCACGAAAAACAGGATAAGCGCAATCATGGCAATGGTCAGAAGGATTTGCAGCGGGTTGGTCACCAGTTGAAAGATGAACCCGATGGCTGCCAGGATCAGCAGCAGCAGAATGAGCGGATGAATCCGTGTCGGCATAGAGTCTCACCTCAAGGAAATTGGGAAGTTGCTTTCAGCCGGTCGAAGCAAGCTGGTTGGACGACTGCAAATACTCCTGGTCGCGCTCACGCATCCGGTTAAACGAGGCAATCGCCACTTCCACCTGGCTGTCGTCAGGCTCGCGAGTGGTGATTTTTTGCAGCCACAAACCGGGATACCCGAGGAAACGCAGAGGGGTATCGCGAAGCCGATTGGTCCACTGCAGCACTTCGTACGACAATCCGATGACGACGGGGAGCAGCCAGATTCGCTGGATGACGCGCTCGGTCAGCGTCGTGTAGGGGACCAGCGAGTAGACGATTACCCCGACGATTACCGTAAAGATGAGAAAACTGCTGCCGCAGCGATAGTGCAGAGTAGAGAACGACTGAACGTTTCTTACCGTTAATTCTACCCCTGCTTCGTATGCGTTAATCACTTTATGTTCGGCACCGTGGTATTGAAACAGGCGCTTGATCAACGGTGTTTTGGCGATCAAGCTGATGTACCCCAGCAGCAGGACGATCTTGATGGCACCCTCGACCAGATTTTGCGGGATGCCATCGGGAACCCAATGGCCAAAAATAATTTTGGCGAGAAAGACGGGTATCAAGGTAAAAGCCAGCTTCCCTACCACAAAGGAGAGGACGCCGACAACGGCAACGCCGAGCAGCAAGGTAAGTCTGGACGGTCCTTCGGAGCTGCCTTCCTCATCCGATTCCTGACTGTAGCGCTCGCTGGCAAAGTTCAGGTGTTTGGCGCCGTTGGCACTCGCTTCGATCAATCCCACGATTCCTCGAATGAGCGGGATTTTTTTGAGGCGGGTCGCCCACTTGTATTCCTTGCGTTCATCTTCGTAGTATTCGATTTCTTGATTTTTTTTGCGTATGGCCGTGATGGTCACCTTTTTGCCGCCAAACATCACTCCTTCGATGACGGCTTGACCACCGTAGTTGGGTACTTTGGGTTGAGCCAAGTGGTATCACCTTCCTTATCCATATTGTAGCGCAAAGTTTCGATGCCTGCTACATACAGATGATTCTTCTTGCGGGAATGAAACGGTCATTGCGCTTCCCGTGATGTGAAAAATCTTGCCAGGGGCATACTATGCGGGAGGTGATGACGATGAATGCAACGGACAAACGGACTGGCGGCAATCAAGTAGGCAGCGAGGGCAGCCTGGCAAAAATCCTGGAAGTGGGTTTTTGGGGCGCGATTATTTGGGGCGTGCTGCGGATCGCAGCTCACTTTCTGAATTTTACGCCCTACGGTGTGTTCAGCTTTTCCCGCCCGTTTCTCGGCAGAGCGGGAGAACATTCCTGGCAGGGCTTCTTCGCCGGATTGCTGCTCTTGATTATCCTCTCGATCGCCGCAACGACCATCTTTACGCTGCTGTTGATGAAAATTCGCCACTGGTGGGTCGGACTGATATACGGACTATTGCTCCTGCTCCTATTCGGCCTTTTCTTTCAGATGGGCAGATGGCGGGCGGAAACGCTGTTTACGGAATTGGGCTGGTTTCTCACCTACGGACTTTTCGTCGGGATGAGCATGACGCTGGAGGAATATGATCGAGAGTGACTATTCAACCCGTTTTTTGGTTGTGGTAAAATGAGGAGAAAAACCTTGAAACGGGAGGACGGCTATGCTTTCTTTGCTGGTGTTGAACGGTCCTAATCTGAATTTGCTCGGCAAACGCGAACCTGAGGTGTACGGGGCGGAGACGTTGGAAGATGTCATTGCCCGTCTGGAAAAGCTGGCGGCGGAATGCCAGATCAAATTGGAACACCGCCAGTCCAATCACGAAGGGGAGATCATCGACGCGATTCACGCGGCCAAAGGGGTACACGACGGGATCGTGTTGAATCCGGGAGCCTTTACCCACTACAGCTACGCGATTCGCGACGCCATTGCCGCAGTGGAATTGCCGACGATTGAAGTACATATATCCAATGTCCATGCCAGGGAAGAGTTTCGCCATCATTCTGTCATCTCGGCTGTAACGGTCGGGCAGATCGTCGGGCTGGGGACAGACGGGTACGAATGGGCCGTCCGTGCGCTGATCAGGCGGCTTGGCAAGTAAGCTGGGGCTGTCTTCTGAAAGGGGAGCGTAAACTGATGCAGCATCGATTACAAGCATTGCGCAAAGCGTTAACAGAATGGCAGGCGGACGCCATCATTACGGGAAAACCGGTAAACCGGCGCTACATCAGCGGATTTACCGGTTCTGCGGGTTGGGTCATCGTCACAGCCCGGGATGCCGTGCTGTTGACGGACTTTCGCTACATCGACCAGGCCAAATCGGAAGCGCCCGATTTTCGGGTGATCAACCACGAACGGGATGAAAAAGCCGCTATCTACAAGCAGCTCCAGGAACTTGGGGTAAAGCGGTTAGCGTTTGAAAAAGCGCACATCACCTTCGCCACCTATGAGGAGTGGAGCCAGGTGTTCGGCGGAGTAGAGCTTGTTCCTGTCGCCGGGGTGTTTGAACAAATACGGGCCGTCAAGGACGAGGACGAGCTGAAGGTCGTCAGAGAGGCAGTGCGGATTGCCGACGAGGCGTTTACACACATTCTCTCCTACATCAGGCCGGGCGTGCGGGAGCTGGACATCGCTCTTGAGCTGGAATTTTTCATGCGCAAACAAGGGGCTGCCTCTTCCTCCTTTGACATTATCGTAGCTTCCGGCCAACGCGGCGCTCTTCCGCATGGAGCCGCCAGTGAAAAAGAGATCGCGGCGGGCGAGCTGGTGACGCTGGATTACGGAGCCCTGTACAAAGGATACTGTTCTGACATCACGCGGACAGTCGCTGTCGGAGAGCCGCCCGCCAAGATGCGCGAAATCTACGAGATTGTCCTTGAGGCACAGTTGAATGGAGTGGGCAGCATCAAATCGGGGATGACCGGAAAAGAGGCGGACGCGCTGACCCGCGACATCATTGCGGCAGCAGGATACGGCGCCGAATTTGGACACAGTACCGGCCACGGCTTCGGCCTGGAGGTTCACGAAGCCCCCAGTCTGGCGATGTCCAGCCAAACCGTACTGAAGCCGGGCATGCTGGTCACCGTGGAACCGGGCATTTACCTCAGCGGGGTTGGCGGCGTCCGGATCGAAGACGATGTGCTGATCACGGAAAGCGGTTGTGAAATCCTCACAAAATCACCAAAAGAGTTGCTCATTTTGCCTGTCTAATTTATACTATTGATGTTTATGATCTTTTAGGGGGACTACCATGATTTCAGTAAATGACTTTCGTACTGGGTTAACGATCGAAGTGGATGGCAATATTTTCCAAGTGATTGAGTTCCAACACGTGAAACCGGGTAAAGGGGCTGCTTTTGTCCGCTCCAAACTGCGCAACCTGCGCAACGGAAACGTGACCGAGATGACCTTCCGCGGCGGCGAAAAGGTAAATCCGGCCCGCATTGAAACCAACACGATGCAGTACCTCTACGGCAGCGGCGACGAGTACACCTTCATGAATACGGAAACGTTCGAGCAGATCACATTTACCCGCAAACAGATCGAGCGCGAACTTCAATTCCTGAAAGAAAACATGAACGTCCAAGTCATGCAGTACAACGGCGAGACGATCGGCATCCAGCTTCCCAATACGGTCGAGCTGGTCGTGACCGAATGTGAACCCGGGGTCAAAGGGGATACGGCGACGGGGGCGACCAAGAAAGCGACGCTGGAAACCGGTTTTGTCGTCAACGTTCCGCTGTTCGTCAACGAAGGAGACAAATTGATCATCGATACCCGTTCGGAATCGTACGTTTCCCGGGCATAAATCACGTTCTCCTGGTAAACCAAGAAACGAAGAAAGCAGTTGGCCGGCATCAAAGCGCCAACTGCTTTTCCTGTTTTTGGACCAACATCGCCTCAGCCGAGGAGCTCCCGAATTTTTGCCTCTTTTGCTCGCCGTTCTTCCTGATCGGCCAAATCGTATTTTTTCAATGCATGAAACAGTTCATTCAAGCAGGGCTGCGGCATATCCGCCGCAAGGGCCGACCTGATCTGCCGAACCAAATCTTCAGGCAAGTGCGGCACTTGCTGCTCCAATTTGTTGCACACATCTTCAAAGGTGTGATCAAGCTTGCATTCTCCCATCGCTAACGCCTCCTTGTTCCAGCGTGACAGACCCCCGTAGCCGGAGGATTCCGGCAGTTAGTCAAACTATAACACGTTTCATCCGACGCTGGTAGTCTGCGCTTTAATGCCATTTCGTCAGCCAGGCAAGCAACTTGAGAAAAAAAGCCGTAATGCCGGCAGCCATCAGCGGCCCGACGGGAATGCCGCGAAAAAAAACGATGCCGACAATCGAACCGATGACCAAACCGACGATGAGCTGCGGATCTGCGCGCAGCATCTCTAATCCTTTCCCGTTCATATAGGTAGCGAGGGCGCCGCCCGCCAAGGCCAATAGGCCGATCACGGTTGTGAACAACGGGGCAACATCCTTCCACGAGACCTTTTCGCTGGCGAACGGCACCAGGACGGATATCGTCAAAAACAGCAGACCCAGTTCCATCCCGCGCCGCTCAACGGTCGGAAAGTAACGGTCGAGCGCCGTCAGCTTCAAGACGAGCAGCATGCTGGCCGCCGTCGCGATGATCGGGGAGCGGCCTACCAAACCTACAATAATAAGGATGACGAGCATTACTTCGCCTGACAACATCTGCATCCTGATCGAACCCCTGTCCTTTTCCTGCTGATACAGGTTATGAGACAAGGCTGGGGAGTATGCGTTTTTCCTTTACGACGGGTACGATCGGATAAAGGTCAACCTGGCTGCAGAACCGAATATCCTCTACGCAGTTGTGCTGCACGAGACGCCTGCCTGTCACCGACGAAAACAGCATGTCGGGAAGCTTGCCGGCAGCATGCAGGTAGCCGGCAGCCAATACTTCGCCAAGATCGCTGACCGCAGCCGTGGGGACAGCCTGTTTGATCGAAGACACCATACAGCCCGCGGCCAGGCCGTCTTCCAGTGCGAAAACCTGCCGGGTGCCGGCACAGTACAGGGTGATGTCCACCTGACTGTCGAGCGCCTTTTTGACACAAGCCGAAGCGTTTAAAAAACAGCCGATCATCAGCACCTCAGCCCGCTCCGCCTTTTGAATCGCCCGGGTCCCGTTGGTCGTGGTCAGCACCAGCGTTTTTCCCGCGTGGTTCAGCCGGTTAAGCTGGGTCGGAGAGTTGCTGTAGTCGAAGTCGGCGATTTTTTTGCAGTAGCGTTCGCCGGCCAAGACGACACCTTCCCCCCGCAATGCGTTTGCCTGGCCGATCGTTTCGACCGGCACGATCTGTGAAAATCCGCTGCCGAGCGCGGTCACGATCGTACTGGCGCAGCGAAGGACGTCGATCACGACCACGATCCGGCCGCGAATTTGTTCGTGACGAATCTCTTCGACCGTTCCGACAACCTCTACTCGCATGTAGCAATTCTCCTTTCATGCAGTACCCAATCGGCCGTATCACCCCGCAGTCCCCGCCGCAGCGTCTCGATCGAGAGAACGTCTGACGGCGCAATATTGCCAAGGTTGGCATTCAGTCCAAGCGTCAGGAGCAGGGCCACCTGCTGGTCCTTGCGCGGAGCCTCCCAGATCAACCGGTTTGCCCGCTCCCCGGCCAAGAGACTGATGTCGCGCAAGAACGCGGTGTCCACTTCGCCAGAACGGTTAAAGACGCCGACATTTCCCGATTCCCTGGCCTCGATGATGACATAATCGGCACCGGCGCGCAAATCCCCCTCCAGGGTTTGAAACAACTGTTCCTGGCAGACGACAAATGTCGAGGATTTTTTTCCAAATTCCGTAAAAACAGTTAGCCCCGCTTCTTTGGCAAGCTGGATCGCCCGATAGCGCTGATCAAGCGAAATCGGCAAACTTCCATCGGAGATTTCCACGGCGGTAAACCCGAGTTCAGTCACTCTCTCGATATACGCTTTCTCCGAGTCCTGCACGGCGGCGATTTCGAAAAACGTTCCCCCCGGCATGATCGCGATATGATGCATGCGGGCCAGGGCGATCTTGCGCTTCAGGAGGGCGGTCGGATACAGGGCAGAGGTACCGAAACCCAGCTTGTAAACATCGATGTAAGGAGCGGCGACGTTGACCAAGTCTTCGGTCGCATGCAGTCCCAATCCCTTGTCAATCACCATGGTAAGTCCGCTGCTGCGGGGTTTTTCCAATCGGGTGCTCGAAGGGTCAAGCCAGCTTTGCGGCCAAAACGGCGATTCATTCTCAATCATGCGGTCTCCCCATTTCTCTAGGCGTTTTAGGTAGTTTATGCGGGACAAACGGGAGGAGTGATATGCGGCCAGACAAGTGGGCGATTGCCTACAAGCTGGGAGATTTTCGAACCGCTATCCTAAACGGATGATTGTCCGCATAAATTGGGGAGAGGGGAGGGACTGGCATGTTGGAGAAGGCAATTATCGGCATGGCATCGCTGAGGATTTTGTCCGGCACGATCGAAATTCTTGCCGCTTTGCTCATATTGAAGCTAAACGAAGTAGAAAAGGCGCTGATCGTCAACTCGGCGCTCGCCTTGGTCGGGCCCATTATCCTGCTGACGACGACAACGATCGGCCTCTTGGGATTGTCTGACCGCATCAGCATGGCGAAAATCATGTGGATTTTCGCAGGAATCACCTGTATTTTTATCGGAATCAGGAAATGATCAGCACATTTACATTTGATTAAACCGGTACTGTATGTGGTAGAATATGGCGGGAGGTGGTCGCAAATGAACCGCTTATTTCAACCATTACAGGTAAAAGGAATGCAAATAAAAAACCGCATCGTCATGTCCCCGATGTGCCAGTATTCGGCAGATCAAGATGGCAGGGTGACCGATTGGCACCGGGTGCACTACCCTGCGCGCGCCGTTGGCGGAGTGGGACTTGTTATCGTGGAAGCGACGGCTGTTCAGGCCAACGGAAGGATTTCAAGCCGCGATCTGGGGATCTGGCATGACGATCACATCGCCGGGCTGGCGGAAATCGTCCGGCTTGTCAAGGCAAATGGGGCCGCTATCGGCATACAACTGGCCCATGCCGGCCGCAAAGCGGAAAAGGACGTTCCTGGTGTCCACGAAGCTCCGTCGGCAATCCCTTTTTCCGACGCGTATGAGACGCCGACGGCCCTTGATCTGCAAGGGATTGCAGAGGTCGTCTCCAACTTCCAGCAGGCAGCAGTTAGGGCCGGCAAGGCCGGCTTTGACGTCATCGAAATCCATGCGGCCCACGGCTATTTAATCAATCAATTTTTGTCGCCGCTGACCAACCGCCGTGAAGACGAATACGGCGGCGATCCGGACAAGCGGTTTCGGCTGTTAAAAGAAATCGTCCTGGCCGTCAAGGAAGTGTGGCAGGGACCGCTGTTCGTCCGTGTGTCGGCAGAAGAGTACCATCCCGACGGCAACCATATCGAGCAGTACGTCGATTACGCCAAGCGCTTGAAGGAGTTGGGTGTCGATCTCATTGACGCCTCTTCCGGTGCAGTCGTGCCTTACCGGATTGACGCGTATCCCGGCTATCAGGTGCCGCTTGCGGAGAAGATCAGACAGGGTGCGGGCATTGCTACAGGGGCGGTAGGCTTGATCACAACAGCCGCACAGGCGGAAGAAATTCTGCAGAAGGATCAGGCAGACCTGATCTTTCTCGGCCGCGAGCTGCTCCGCAATCCTTACTGGCCTTTGCATGCCGGACGGGAACTCGAGGCACCGGACAACATACCGCAGCAGTATCTTCGCGCGTTTTAAAACGGCTGTTTAACCGGCAGAGTGACTCAGTTTTTTCCACTTGTAAGTCACTCCCCGCAGGGAACAATACTTTTGTACATCTGCGAGGAGGGGAATAGATGGAGCACCTGCAAAAACGTATCTCTTATCTGCGCGGTTTGGCTGAGGGAATGGATGTGTCGGGAGCGAGTCGGGAAGGCAAGATGATCGGTGAGATCATCGAGGTGCTGGATGACTTTTACGGTCAGGTACGCGATCTGCAGGCCAGGGTTGAGGAAACGGAAGTGTATGTGGAAGCGATTGACGAAGACCTCAGCGACCTGGAATACATGCTGCAAGCCGACGACGAAGCCCTGTACGAAATCGTAGAGGACGATGAGGATGCGGAGTCGGCGGAGTCGGACTTTTACGACCTTGACGACAGCGAGGACGCCAACGTGTACGCCTCACTGGACAACCGCGGACAGGAACGGTCCAAAACAGGCGCGGGCGCCGATGGCACAGGTGCGGAATACGAGATCACCCACGTCGTTGAATGTCCCAATTGCCATGAGACATTGCTGCTGCTCGACGAGGTCGACACAGACGGCTACCGCCATTACATCATCGAGCCGTACAACCGCTTGGAACCGATCAATCCAACTTGACGCTGCCAGCTTTTCATACCCAGGCCCGGGGCTTTTGCTCCGGGCTTTTTCGTGCTGCCTTTCCGAATCTGATTTGGTGGAATAAATCTCGTCCACTTCTGCATAGGTATGAGGTAAGTCTAAGTGGACAAAGGGGTGACACAAGTGAAAGAGATCAGCACCATCCTGCCAGCGTCTGTCCGCCACATCCTGTCCGCACTGCCGCTAGCCGTGAGAGAAAATATTGAAGAGATTCGCCTCAGGCAGAACATGCCGCTTGAAATCCGCTATGGCCAGCTGTCGAGCTACGTGACCCCAACGGGACAATTGACGGCAAATTCCAGGCAAGGTTGGGTGTTCACGGAAGAACAGGCAGGCAAGTTGATCAATCAAATCAGCCAGCATTCCCTGTATGCACTGGAGGAAGAATTGAAGCGGGGGTACATCACGGTCGTCGGAGGACATCGCGTCGGCATAGCAGGTAAAGTCGTGCTGGAGAGAGGTGAAGTCAAGGGAATTCGCGATCTCACCAGTTTTAATATTCGCATTGCGCGGGAAAAAAAGGGGATTGCCCAAAAGGTTCTGCCGTTCTTGCTGGAAGCAGCCAGGGTGCACAATACGCTGATCATCTCCCCGCCGCAGTGCGGAAAAACGACATTGCTTCGCGATATTGCCAGATCGCTCAGCTACGGAAGCGAATGGGCTTCCAGCCGCAAAGTGGCGATTGTGGACGAGCGTTCCGAGATTGCCGGCTGCCTGCATGGGGTTCCGCAGCGAGACGTCGGCCCGCGCACCGATGTACTGGATGCCTGTCCAAAAGCCGTTGGAATGATGATGATGATTCGTTCGATGTCGCCAGAGGTGTTGATTGTCGACGAGATCGGCAGACAGGAGGACAGCGATGCGATCTGGGAAGCCGTCTACGCCGGTGTCTCCGTCGTCTGCACCGCCCACGGCTGGGACGTAGAAGAGACCACCCGCCGTCCGATGCTGGCGAAGTTGATCCAGCAGGGGGCGTTCACGCGCTACATCACGCTCTCCCGCAGCAGCGGGATTGGGACGATCCAGGGAATTTACGATCAGGCACTGCAGCCGCTGCAAAAGGAAGAGCAGCTATGGTCAAGGTAATCGGAGCGGCGATCATCATCTTTTCCGCCTCGATGGTAGGCTGGCAAATCGGCAAGTACTACGCGCTGCGGCCAATTCAGATCCGGGGGCTCTTGATGGCCTTGCAGATGCTGGAGACGGAAATCGTCTACGGGGCAACTCCGCTCTCCCGCGCTTTTTTGCAAGTCGGCAGACGAATTCAGGCGGAAATCGGCCAGATCTTTACCAGCGCAGCCGAGTTTTTGCTGACCAAAGAGGGCCTCGGGACACAGGAATGCTGGCAAATGGCGTTAAACCGACACCTGCCGTCTACGGCCCTGCGCAAAACGGAGCGGGAAGTGTTGGCTGGATTGGGACACGTGCTCGGCAGTTCTGACCGGGAGGACCAGCAGAAGCACCTGCGGCTCGCGGCGACGCATTTGCGCAGTCTGGAGGAAGAGGCGAGAGCGGAACAGCACCGGTACGAAAAGATGTACAAAAGTTTGGGATTTCTCGGCGGTTTATTGGTCGTCATCCTAATGTTCTGAAGCGAGGTGTTACCCGTGAACTTTGATTTGACTCCCGTTTTTCAAATCGCCGGAGTCGGTTTTATCATGGCGGTCATCCACACCGTCCTGAAGCAGTCGGGGAAGGAAGATATCGCCCATTGGGCCACCTTGGTCGGATTTATCATCGTGCTGTACATGGTGGCACATTACCTGGGAGATTTGTTTACCGAAGTGAAACGGGTTTTTTTGTTTAACTAAGGACGTGGGGGTGCCCCGATGGAAATCGTTCAAATCGTCGGTATAGGGATGGTCGCTACCCTGCTCGCTTTGGTCATTAAAGACCAGAAACCGCTGTTCGCCTTTCTGCTTACCATTATCAGCGGCGTTGTCATTTTTACCTTCTTGATCGGAAAGATTTCCGAGGTCGTACGCATCTTGGAACGCCTGGCCGTCCAGGCCGACCTGAATATGGTCTTTTTGGAGACGATTTTAAAGATTATCGGAATCGCCTACATTGCCGAGTTTGGCGCACAGGTGACGCGTGACGCCGGGCAAGGAGCGATCGCTTCCAAGATCGAACTGGCGGGAAAAGTGCTCATTCTCGTGATGGCCGTCCCGATTGTCCAGATTATCATTGAAACCGTGATCCATCTGCTGCCGGGCTGAGAGGGGGATGTCCATGGCACGCGTCATATGGATGTTTATACTGTTGTGGCAAATCCTGCTCCCGGGGGCGGCCGCGGCCGACACTGCCGAACCGGCTGCCGCAAGTCCCGCGGGCGAGCTGATGCGCCAGCAAATCAAACAGCTGGACACATCGCGTGTCGAACAGTTCTGGAAAAAGACGCTGCAAGAGTACAAAGGGTATCTGCCCGACGTAAAATCGCCTGGATTCTTCCCCCTGCTGCTCGGAGACGGCGAGCTCACCTTCCCCGGCGTCGCCAAAGGCATGTTGAAATTTTTCTTTCACGAGATCTGGACAAACGGAAAGCTGCTCAGTTCGATCATCATTATCACCGTGCTGGCGATGATTCTGGAGACGATGCAGAACGCTTTCGAGAGAAATGCCGTCAGCACCGTCGCTTACTCCATCATCTATCTGGTCTTGATGGTGCTGGCCATGAACAGCTTTCACGTAGCCGTCACCTACGCCAAAGAGGCGATCACCAAGATGTCCGACTTCATGCTGGCGATGATCCCGCTGGTGCTCGCGCTGCTGGCGGCAATGGGCAATCTCGCCTCGGCGGCGATGTTTCACCCGATGATCGTGTTTATGATCAACATCAGCGGAATCATGATTTCCACCGTTGTCTTTCCGCTGATTTTCCTGTCGGCCCTGCTCGCGATTGCCAGCCTGTTTTCCGAGCGGTACAGAGTGACCCAACTGGCGACATTGCTGCGAAACATTGCGATGGGGGCGCTCGGCTCATTCTTCACGATTTTTCTTGCGATCGTGAGCATCCAGGGAGCGACGACGGCGGTGACCGACGGGATGACGATCCGCACGGCCAAATACCTGACCGGCAACTTTATCCCTGTCGTCGGCAGGATGTTTTCCGATGCCACCGATACCGTAATGGGAGCATCTCTATTGGTAAAAAACACGGTTGGACTAGCCGGGGTCGTGATCCTGTTGATCATCTGCGCTTTTCCGGCGATGAAAATACTGGTGTTGGCGCTGATCTACAACCTTTCTTCGGCGGTGCTGCAGCCGCTGGGAAACAGCCCGATTATCGGAGCGCTCGGCACGATTGGCAAGAGCTTGATCTACGTCTTCGCGGCGTTGGCAGCGGTCGGTTTGATGTTCTTTTTGGCCATTACGATCATCATCTCCGCCGGGAACATCTCGATGATGGTACGGTAGGTGAACGCTATGGATTGGTTAACGCTCTGGCTGAAGAAAATTATCCTGCTCGTCCTCCTGGCGGCCTTTCTCGACCTGATTCTGCCCAATACCACCCTGCAGAAGTACGTCAAAATGGTCATGGGAATGATCATTCTGATCACCATCCTGACACCGGCATTCTCGCTCTTGCAGCTGTCCCCCGACGAGTTGGCCAACCGGCTCACTCGCTATAAGGAAAACCTGAACCTTTCGTCTCCGGAGAGCGACTACAGGGCCTTGGCAGACAGACTGCTCAAACAGCAGAACCAGCAGGCGGAAGAATACGTAGCCAGGCAGGTGGAGACGCAAATTCGCGAGCAGGTGAAGTCTGAATACGGCGTAGAGGCAGGTGATGTGGTGGTATCGATCGAGAGTCAGCCGGGAAAACAGCCGCAAATTGAGAGTGTCACGTTTACGATCGCGAATCAGCCCCGGCAGGAGGCGGACCGACAAATCAAGCCGATTGAGCCGGTGGTAATTAAAGTGGGGGATGACAAGATGACGGAAACAGCCGCGGTCCCGGCAGCGGGCGGGCAGGACGAGCATCCGCTGTACCGAAACATTGCCCGGAGCATCGCGCAGGCGTGGGAGCTGCCAGCCGAACGGGTGAAGGTCGTAAGTGAAACAGACAATGCTGAGGTCAGGCGATGATGGAAGCAAAAAGGGGGGCAATGGCGAATGTTAGACAAGTTCAAGCAGCTCTGGGCGGGCGGGACAAGCGAGCCGGGCCAGAAGAACCAGAAAAAGATGCGGCCAATCCACTATTTCATTATTCTGCTCGGCCTTGGCATCGTCGCGATGATTTTCACCGACTTCCTGTCCGTCCAGCCCGATTCTCCCTTGCCGGGAAGCTTCAACCAGGCTGAGCCCCCAACAGGAGAGCAAGCGTCGCTGCCAGCTCTCGGCGGCACCCCGGGCAAGGATCAGATCCGCGAGTATGAAAACCTTTACGAAACCAGGCTGGAAGAAATGCTGGAGGGCGTGATCGGCGTCGGAAAGGTGGAGGTGATGGTCAACCTTGACTCTACGCCGGAGATCGTGGTGGAGAAAAACAGCAATTCGCGAACCGCAGCCACCAAGGAAACGGACAAGGACAGGGCGACCCGCGATCAAACGGATCAGTCAAAGGATGAACAAGTCGTGGTGATCCAGGGTTCCAAACAAGACCAGCCTATCGTGGTGAAAACGCTGAAGCCAAAGGTGAGAGGGGTGCTGGTGGTCGCCAAGGGCGCAGACAACATACAGGTCAAAGCGTGGATCACCGAAGCCGTTCAGAAAGTGTTGGACGTTCCTGCATATAGAATTTCAATTTTGCCTAAAAAAGGCTAGGAGGTAATGAAGATGATACTGCGAAAGCAAACAGTCTGGCTGCTGACGATGCTTGCCGTGATGGTCGTACTATCCGGCTACTACTTGGTTAAAGGGCCGACGAATCAGCCGGCTCTGGGAGAAGAAAACAAGCTGGAGGCACCGCTGGCTGGCGTGGAAGTAGATTCGCATGAAACCGACCAGCCGGCCACAGACGCCAAGCCGGTGAAAGGAACAGGGGAGGCGGCCGATACGGATACGGCAAAACAGCAGGAGACGCCGCAGGTCGCCGATCAGGATGTTTTGCCGAACGCGGCCAGCGATACGCTGACGGGGATGCGGATGCAGCGGGAAGCGACGATACAGCGGCTGAAGGATGAGCAGATGACGATCATGATGAACTCCGATTCGTCGCAAGCGATTGCCGATGCCAAATTGAAGTACGACCAGCTGTCCACGCAGGAAAACAATTCGATCAGGATGGAAGAACTGCTGAAAGTGCAGGGTTACAAGGACGCGATCGTCGACATCCACGACAACGGAGTAACGGTCCTCGTACTGAAAGATAAACTGGAGCCGAAGGAGGTCGTTGACATCATTGCCCTGGCCAAACAGGAATTGAAAGTTTCGGGCAGCAGCGTCACTGTCCGCTATACGCGATAGCTCACACTTACCCATAATTTCAGATTTGCTCGGGAAGGATTCGCTTCGAATCGTTCCTGATTTTTTTGCCCATACTAGATCACTAGACGCAAACGGGCCCGGGAAATCATTTCTTGACGAAACTCTATGAAAGAAGCTACCATGAAATGTATGGGCACAGCGCAGATGCCGCTTATCATAACTGTTTACATATGACTCATCGCCTGTAAAGGAGTGGACAAACATGTTCAAGATTCATGAGATTCGCGAGATTATCAAACTGGTCGACCAATCGTCGATTCAAGAGTTTACATTGGAATTGGACGGAGCAAAAGTCAGCATGAAAAAGGCCGAGGAACAACCGGTTGGCATGGCGGTGCCGATGGTGCAGTCCAGCACCGCCGCCGCCCCGGCTGTCCCTGCCGCCCCGCAGATTCAGGCAGCAGCGGCACCCGTCGTCGAGCCGGCCCCTGCCGCCGCAGCGGTACAGGAGCAGGCGAAAACAGCCGCTGCCGAGGATGAATCGGCATTCCATAAAATCGTGTCGCCGATGGTCGGGACTTTTTACCGGTCGCCGGAACCGGGATCGCCGGCGTACGTACAGGCTGGCGACAAGGTGACAGCGAGCACTGTCGTCTGCATCGTGGAAGCGATGAAACTGTTCAACGAGATCGAAGCAGAAGTGACCGGAGAGATTGTCAAGGTGCTGGTTGAAGACGGTCAGCTTGTGGAATACGGCCAGCCGCTCTTCTTAGTCAAGTCCGAATAACGGAGGAGAATGCAAGATGTTCCATAAAATACTGATTGCCAACCGCGGCGAGATCGCCGTCCGGGTCATCCGCGCCTGCCGTGAGATGGGCATTCAAAGTGTTGCCGTCTATTCAGAAGCAGACCGGGATGCGCTGCACGTAAAACTGGCGGACGAAGCGTACTGCATCGGGCCGACGCCGTCTAAAGAGAGCTATTTGAACATGGCCAACCTGATGAGCGTTGCGACCAAGGTAGGGGCCGACGCGATTCACCCCGGTTACGGATTTCTGGCGGAGAATGCCGATTTTGCTGAGATTTGCGCCGCCTGCAACATTACGTTTATCGGCCCCGACCCCGAAGCCATCACGAAGATGGGCGACAAGTCAACAGCCAAGGATACAATGAAAAAAGCCGGTGTCCCGACTGTGCCCGGTACCGACGGTCTGGTGGAAGATATCGAGGAAGCCGTCCAGACGGCCCGGGAAATCGGCTATCCCGTCATGGTCAAGGCAACTGCCGGCGGAGGCGGACGCGGGATGCGGGTGGCGGTCAACGATGAAGACCTGGAGAAAGCCATTCGACTCGCGCAAAATGAAGCCAAGACGGCATTTGGCAACCCTGGCGTTTACCTGGAGAAATTTGTTGAAGGTCCGCGTCATGTGGAAATCCAGATTATGGCCGACAAATATGGAAAAGTCGTTTACTTGGGCGAACGCGACTGCTCGATCCAAAGGCGCCATCAGAAATTGATCGAAGAAGCTCCGTCGCCGGCACTGAGCGAAGAGCTGCGCCGGCAGATGGGGGAAGCGGCGG
Source organism: Brevibacillus sp. B_LB10_24 (assembly GCF_046036945.1). NCBI lineage: Bacteria > Bacillati > Bacillota > Bacilli > Caryophanales > Paenibacillaceae > Brevibacillus > Brevibacillus sp. B_LB10_24. The sequence goes on from NZ_JBJQOQ010000012.1 coordinate 106,698, forward strand.
TAGCGGCCGCACAGGCGGTTTCGTACAGCGGGGCGGGAACGGTCGAGTTTCTCCTGGACAAGTACGGCAACTTTTACTTCATGGAGATGAACACCCGGATTCAGGTAGAACACCCTGTCACCGAAATGATCACCGGGATCGACTTGATCAAAGAACAGATCAATGTGGCCGCAGGCCTGCCGCTGTCCTTTAGCCAGGAAGACGTAAAGCTGAACGGCTGGGCGATCGAGTGCCGGATCAACGCCGAGAATGCGGCGAAAGGCTTTATGCCGTCACCGGGGCGGATCACCGAATACCTGGCGCCGGGCGGGTTTGGCGTCCGCGTCGACAGTGCCGCTTATCCGGGGTATACGATTCCGCCTTACTACGATTCGATGATCGCGAAGGTGATCGTTTGGGGGAAAGACAGGAACGATGCGATTCGCCGGATGAAGCGGACGCTCGGAGAATTCGTCGTAGATGGCATCCATTCGACGATTCCGTTTCACCTCAAGATGATGGATCACGAGGTGTTCATCAGCGGCGAGTTTGACACCCGGTTTTTGGACATCTACGACATTAAGATCGATGAGTAAGTTGATTTGTAAAAATCATCCTCGTTTGCTATGATAGTATAGATATAAAGATTGGGAGGTGTGAATGATGGACGACTTTACACCAGAAACTGAGCAGACAGAACTTGGTAAAATCCAGATCGCTCCCGAGGTTTTAGAGGTGATCGCCGGTATGGCAGCCTCCGAAGTAGAGGGCGTTGCCCAGATGAGCGGCGGTATCGTTGGGGACATTGCAGAGAAATTGGGTCGGAAAAACGTGGCCCGCGGCGTTCGCGTGGAAGTAGGCTCGCGTGAAGCGGCGGTTGATGTATCGATCGTGGTCAAATACGGCCATCGCATTCCGGAAGTAGCTCACAACATCCAGGAGAGCGTGCGCAATGCGATTGAAAGCATGACGGGTCTCAGCGTCGTCGAGGTTAATGTACATATCGTAGACGTTGAATTGAAAGCGGACGAGAAGGCACAAGCAGCGGTTGCCGTGACGGAAGAATATCAGCGCGTGCGATAAAACAAGTGTTCATCAACCCAAGCACTACTTATGCCTCCACTTATCGGAGGCATTTTCTACATAACAGTAGCATTTAGATCCTGAATATAAGGAGGGCTGCGAGTGAATTTGTTCGACCGCTTTATCTTGACCATATACAGCTTCGCATTGATGCTTCTGTCCCTGATTGTGATCGGTATGGCAGCCAACTGGATTCCGTATGAGACGGCACAGTACGTTCTGGAGGGAATGTACATCCAGTACGGCATTCCTTACATCATCGTCAGCCTTGTTTTTTTCTTGATCAGCTTGCGTTTCTTCTTCGGCTCGATTACGATGAAAAAGCCGCGCAGCGACGCAGGGATCCGCCAGCGCGGGGAACATGGCGAAGTGATCATCTCGCTCGATACGATCCGCGCAATCGCAGAGCGGGCTGCCCGCAAGATCAGAGGAGTCCGCGGGTTCAAAACAACCATACGCTCTACGGAACAAGGCAATATGATTTTGCTTCGGGTCTCGGTCGATGGAGAGGAACCGCTGCCGGAGATGACGGAAAAACTGCAGGAAGCGGTCAAAATGCAGGTGGAACACATCGCCGGCATCGAAATCGCCGAAGTAGCCGTTGTGATCAGCGAAGTAGCAGGTGCCGACAACCCTTCCGTCCGCCCAAGGCGGGTTGAATAGAGGGTGAACGGTATGCTGTGGGAGCTGTTGTTGGAACACAAAGGAAAGGTGCTCGGCGTTCTAGCCGGCCTGTTGTTCGGGATCATCTTTCTGATTGTCGGCTTTTGGAAAACCGTGGTTTTCATCCTGTTTGTCGCAGCCGGTTTCTTCATTGGGAGAAAACTGGACGACAAAGAGGATTTGCGCGAGATCTTGGATCGCATTCTGCCTGGTAAATTTAAATAGTGGGTGACATATAACATGAAACGCAGAACAGCAAGAGAAAAAGCAGTCCAGTGCCTCTTTCAGATTGACGTGGCAGAAGTGGCCCTGCAGGATGCTGTTGCCCTCGTCATGGAGGATAGCGATGAGGACGCAGACTATTTGCTGCACCTGGTCGAAGGAACGCTGAACAACCTTTCACAAATCGACGAAGAGATCAAAACCTATCTGCGCGGATGGAAGCTGGAGAGAATCGCCAATGTGGATCGGGCGATTCTCCGGTTGGCTTTTTACGAGCTGATGTTTGAAGCAGACATACCGGAAAAGGTCGTTCTGAACGAAGCGGTCGAGCTGGCCAAGCTGTTCAGCGACGATCAGTCCTTCCGTTTTATCAATGGGGTTTTGTCTGCTTACATCCAGACCCGTGAAACGACGAAGGCGTGAGAAAACAGGTGGATGACAGATGAAAAAAGTCTTGCTCGGCATTGATACAAGTAACTATCGGACCTCGCTGTGTCTGGCCGGCGAGGAGGGCGAGATCGTCGCCGAAGCGAAGCGGCTCTTGCGGGTCAAGCCGGGGAAACGGGGCCTGCAGCAATCGGAGGCGGTGTTTCAACACGTGATGAACCTGCCCGAACTGTGCGATCAGCTTCGCCTGAACGACTGGGAGATCGCTGCCGTCTGCGCCAGTGAGAAGCCGCGCCCTGTCGATGATTCCTATATGCCGGTCTTTAAAGTCGGGGAGGGATTGGCCAAGTCTTTGGCCGTTTTTTTAGGTGTGCCCTGTTATCTCACGAGCCACCAGGAGGGACACGTCGCAGCCGGCGAGTGTACCGCCCGGAAGCGTCCTGCAGCCGACCGTTTTCTGGCCGTCCACCTGTCTGGCGGCACTTCGGAAATCCTGGATTGCGAGCGAATCGACACCGGTTATCGGATCAACAAGATCGGCGGGACAATCGATCTGCACGCGGGTCAGTTGGTCGACCGCATCGGCGTGGCGCTGGGCCTGCCGTTTCCGGCAGGTCCTGAGCTGGAGGGGCTGGCTCGGCAAGCGGAGGGGACGTTTCGGGTGGCCTCCGTTGTCAACGGGCTGCAATTTAGCTTCTCCGGACCGGAAGCAGCCTTGCTGAGGGCCATCCAGCAGCAGTCTGCCCACCCTTCCGAGATCGCCCGGGCGACAGAGCAATGCCTGTCCAATACGCTGGAAAAGGCGCTGCGCAATGCGGTGGAGGCAGGCTGGAGCCGGGAAATCCTGATCGTCGGCGGTGTTGCGGCTAATCAATACATCAGGGAGCGATTGATCAAACGCCTGGAGCACCCCGCTGTCGGAGCAGAGCTTTTCTTTTGTGATCCGGCGTATTCCGGGGACAACGCCTATGGAGTGGCGCAACTGGGCTGGCTGCAGCACAAAACACAAACATTAAATTGATAAATTGCTTATAAAATTCGCCTTTACATAACGCTTGCTCCCCGATACACTAAGAGTATCTGATACGCACGAAGGGAGTTTTTTTGATGACAGCCAGTATCATCGACGGGAAAAAGGTCGCACAGGAGATACGCGCCCAGTTGACAGACGAGATCGCCAAACTGAAGCAGCAGGGCATACAGCCAGGTTTGGCAGTCATCTTGGTGGGGGAAGACCCTGCTTCTCAGTCCTATGTCAGATCGAAGGCAAAAGCCTGCGGGGAGGTTGGCATCTATTCGGAGGTCATCCGGATGGAGGCGTCCATCAGTGAAACACAGCTGCTTGACACCATCAAGCAGTTGAATCAAAATCCGAACATTCATGGCATTTTGGTTCAACTTCCGCTGCCCGCCCACATTTCGGAAAAAGCAGTCATTGACGCCATCAGCGTCGAAAAAGACGTCGACGGATTCCATCCGATCAGCGTCGGCAACCTGGTCATTGGCAGTGATGCCCTGCTGCCCTGTACGCCGCACGGAATCATCGAACTGATCAAGCGGACGGGCACCCAGATCGCCGGCAAACACGCCGTCGTCGTCGGACGCAGCAACATCGTCGGCAAACCGGTGTCGATGCTGCTCTTGCATGAGAATGCGACGGTGACTATGTGCCACTCCCGGACGAATAACCTCGCCGGGATTACCCGACAGGCAGACATCCTGGTCGTAGCGGTAGGCAGAGCGGGCTTTATCGGAGCGGAGCACGTTTCGCCGGGGACTGTCGTGATTGACGTCGGTACGAATCGCCTTGAGAGCGGCAAACTGGTGGGGGACGTCAAGTTTGACGAGGTGGCCCCAATCGCCGGCCACATTACGCCGGTGCCGGGCGGCGTTGGGCCGATGACGATCACCATGCTGCTGGCCAACACGGTGAAGGCGGCAAAACTGTACGGACGCCCGCAAAAATAAATCGTGAAGGGATCAGTTTGATGAAAACAGTTGCGATCTGGTCAGTTACCGATTTAAATCGCTTTATCAAAGGCCAATTGGAGAAGAACAGCCAATTGGCCGACGTCTGGGTGCGCGGGGAAATCTCCAATTTCACCCACCATACCAGCGGACATATGTACTTTACGCTTAAAGACAGGGATTCGCGGGTCAAAGTCGTGATGTTTTCCAGTTACAACCGTTTTCTCAAATTTATTCCAAAAAATGGAACCAAAGCGATTGTGCGTGGTTCCATTTCTGTGTTTGAGCGGGACGGGGCTTATCAGCTGTATGCCAGAGAAATGCAGCCCGACGGAATCGGATCACTGTACCTGGCATTCGAGCAGCTGAAGGAAAAGCTGCAGGCGGAAGGTCTGTTTGCGGCAGAGCGGAAGCGGCCGCTTCCGAAATTTCCAAGGAGAGTAGGGGTCGTCACGTCTCCGACCGGTGCCGCGGTCCGCGACATTCTGATCACGATCAAGCGCCGGTTTCCCCAAGCAGCCATCCTGCTTGTTCCCGCCGTTGTACAGGGGAAGGAGGCGCCGATGTCGATCGTCGCCGCGATCAGCCGGATCAATCAGCATGGCGACGTCGACGTATTGATCGTCGGGCGGGGCGGGGGCTCGATCGAGGAGCTTTGGGCGTTTAACGACGAGCATGTCGCCCGCTCGATTGCCGGTTCGCGGATACCGGTCATCTCTGCCGTCGGACATGAAACGGACTTTACGATTGCCGATTTCGTCGCCGACGTGCGGGCGGCCACACCAACGGCTGCCGCCGAATTGGCTGTGCCTCATTACCTGGAGTGGCTGGAGCGGGTCAAGCAACTGGAAAACCGCTTGCATCGCGCGATACACGGCCGTCTGTCACAGGAGCGGGCCAGGTTGGAACAGCTCAGCCAGTCGTACGGGCTTCGCCAGCCGGAACGGCGGGTCGCAGAGCAGCAGCAACGCCTCGACGAAGCCGTCTACCGGCTGGGTCTGGGCATGAGACAAGCCCTGCGCAAGCACCGGGAACAGCAAGAGCAGTTGGCCCAGCGCCTCAAGCGGTACCGCTTGGTCGATCGCCTCGGTGTTCACCGCCAGCAGCTTGGCCGGATACAGGCACAGCTGCACCAGCGCATGGGGTACCGGGTGGAACGCGCCAGAGCGGAATGGACGGGATTGCTCGCCCAATTGGACGCGCTCAGTCCGCTCAAGGTGATGCAGCGCGGATACGCTCTGGTCTACCGCGAGTCGCAGCTCGCCAAGTCCGTCCGTGACGTTGCCCCGGGTGACAAGCTCATGGTACGATTAAGCGATGGAACCATTCGTGCAGAAGTGCTAGAGACAAATCGGGAGGGAATACAGCATGACCCGAAAAAAGGCTGAGCAAGAGACCGAACTGCAATTTGAAGAAGCGATGCAGCGGCTGGAAGAGCTGGTGCGCCGCCTGGAGGAAGGCGATGTGCCGCTGGAAGAAGCGATCAAGCTCTATCAGGAAGGCATGCAGCTGTCGCGCCTGTGCGGACTGAAGCTGGATGTCATCGAAGCACAAGTGATGCAGCTGTTGGAGGAAAACGGGAAAGTGACCCAAAAACCGTTCTCATTGGAGGGAGAAGCGTAAGATGACTGCCGCTTTATCCCATTACTTACAGGAAAAAATACAACTTGTCGAGCAAAATCTCCTGCCTGCCCTGGAGCGCGAAGGTGTTCCGCCTAGACTGTACGAGTCCATGGCCTACTCCCTAGCAGCAGGAGGGAAGCGGCTGCGTCCCGTACTCGTGCTGGCCGTCCTGGAAGCGTTTGGCAAGCCGTTGGAGTGGGGAATGCCCTATGCAGTGGCGTTGGAGATGATCCATACCTACTCGCTGATTCACGATGATCTGCCGGCGATGGACGATGACGATCTGCGCCGCGGCAAACCGACGAATCACAAGGTCTACGGGGAAGCGACGGCCATCCTGGCCGGGGATGCCTTGCTGACCCGCGCCTTTGCCCACATCGCCGAGGCGTATCTGCAGCACCCTGCGGTGACGGCGGAGACGACGGTCAAGCTGATCGCCGAGCTTGGCCTGCGCGCTGGAGCGACAGGCATGGTCGGCGGACAGATGGCGGATATCGAGGGCGAGGGACGAAGCCTTTCGCTCGATGAACTGGAGTACATCCACCGCCACAAGACAGGCGACTTGCTGCTGGCGGCACTGCTGGGCGGCGGCTACCTGGCGCAGGCGACCGAGACGCAGATCGCGGCATTGGCCAAATACGGCACCTGCATCGGCCTCGCTTTCCAGATCAAGGACGATATCTTAAACGTGGAAGGGGACGCCGCGCTGATGGGCAAGGCAGTGGGCAGCGACGAGCAGCGGCAAAAGGCCACCTACCCGGCACTGCTTGGCTTGCAGGAGGCCAAAGACCGCCTTGCATCACTGGTCGCCGAGGCCAAGTCCGCCCTCGTTCAGGCAGGTATTGCGGCACAGTCGCTCACCCAACTGGCCGATTACGTCAAAGACAGGCAAAAGTAACGGCTGAACCGTGACTCTTTCCATCTGCGAGTAGTGTTTTTGGCCGCAAACCCTTATAATATACAGACGGATCCAGTCTCATTCGCAGTGCTGTCACGTACTGGCGATCTTCTCGGAATCATCGGCCCTTGAACGAAGGGCATGACTGGATCTGCGAGAGGGCTTCAATCGAATGAAAGTGAGGGGTTTGAGTGTTGCTGGACAGCATTAACAGCCCAAAAGACTTGAAACAACTAAAAATCCCCCAATTGCAAGAGCTGACGGGCGAGATACGCACCTTTCTCGTCGAGAACCTGGCAAAAACGGGCGGTCATCTCGCGCCCAATCTGGGAGTGGTGGAGCTGACCCTCGCTCTGCACTACGTGTTTGACAGCCCTGCTGACAAGCTGATTTGGGACGTCGGTCATCAGGCATACGTACATAAAATGTTGACAGGCCGCCGCGAGCGCTTCTCCACCCTGCGCCAGTATAAAGGCTTATGCGGCTTTCCCAAAATGAACGAAAGTCCGCATGACGTCTGGGAGACCGGCCACAGCAGCACTTCCGTCTCCGCTGCGGCAGGCATGGCTGCGGCCCGCGACTTGCAAGGGCAAGACCATCAGGTGATCGCCATTATCGGGGACGGCGCGCTGACGGGCGGGATGGCTCTCGAGGCGCTGAATCACATTGGCTATGAACAGCGAAACGTGATCGTCGTGTTAAACGACAACGAAATGTCGATTGCTCCCAACGTCGGAGCCCTCCATCATTACTTGGGCAGACTCCGCTCCAGTCAAAGCGAGGGAGGAGTCGATGAGCGCTGGTTTAAAGAGCTGGGCTTTACGTACCTCGGCCCGGTGGACGGACACGATCTCGAATCCCTGATCGACTCGCTGCAGACGGCAGCCGTGACGGGCGGTCCGGTTCTGCTCCATGCGGTCACGCAAAAGGGCAAAGGCTACGCACCAGCCGAAGCCGACTCGATGAAATGGCACGGGATCGGGACGTACCAGGTGGAATCAGGACAAGAGACAGGTGCGAAAGCAAATGCCCCTGCCTACAAGGACGTCTTCGCCGAGACGATGATCCGCCTGACCCGTGAGGATCCGCGGATCGTAGCGGTTACTCCGGCAATGCCGGACGGTTCCGGGTTGATCAAATACGCCAAGGAATTTCCCGAGCGGATGTTTGATGTCGGGATTGCCGAGCAGCACGCCTGCACGTTTAGCGCGGCACTTGCCGCCCAGGGAATGAAACCGGTGTTTGCGGTCTATTCCACTTTCCTGCAAAGGGCCTACGATCAGTTGATTCACGATGTAGCCCGCCAGAAGCTGCCTGTCGTCTTTGCCATCGACCGGGCAGGATTTGTCGGGGCGGATGGAGAGACGCACCAGGGGGCGTATGACATCGCCTACATGCGGACCATCCCGAATATGGTGATCATGGCCCCCAAGGATGAAAACGAGATGCGGCACATGATGAAAACGGCCGCAGTCTATGAGGAGGGCCCGATTTCGTTCCGCTATCCCCGCGGCAACGGACGGGGCGTGCCGCTCGACGAGGAATTGCAAGTACTGCCAATCGGGAAAATGGAGATCGTCCGTCCCGGAAAGGATGTGGCGATCCTGTCGTTCGGCCACGTCTTTGAACTGGCAGAACAGGCAGCCGACATGCTGCACGCTTCAGGGATTCACCCGATGCTGGTCAACGCCCGCTTCTGCAAGCCGCTTGACGAATCCCTTCTGCTGGACTTGGCAAAACAAGGCTGCAGGATCGTCACGGTAGAGGAAGGGGCAGCCATGGGCGGCTTTGGCAGCGCGGTAGCCGAGTTCTACGCCAAGGAAGGCTGCCAGGTGGACGTGCAGATCATGGGACTGCCTGATACCTTCGTCGAGCACGGCAGTGTAAAAGAACAGCGCCAGGAAATCGGACTGACGGCAGAAGCGATTGCCGACCGTGTCCGATCCCTGATCCCCGCGGGCATGCAGAGGGCATAGCAGAATGAAAAAGGAACGCTTAGATGTACTGTTAGTAGAACGGGGATATTATCCCACCCGGGAAAAGGCCAAAGCTGCCGTCATGGCGGGGTTGGTGCAGGTTGCCGGCGAGCGCTGCGACAAGCCCGGCACCAAGCTGGCAGAGGACGTGGCGATCGCGGTCAAAGGAGAGCTCCATCCGTATGTCAGCCGCGGCGGGCTGAAGCTGGAGAAGGCGCTGGACGTGTTTCACATCGATCTGGCCGGCAAAGTGATGGTCGATATCGGGTCGTCGACGGGCGGGTTTACCGACTGCGCCCTGCAGAACGGAGCGCGAAAGGTGTATGCGATTGACGTCGGATACGGGCAGCTGGCATGGTCGCTGCGTCAGGATGAACGCGTCGTCGTGATGGAGCGGACGAATTTTCGCCACCTCGACCCTGAGGCGTTTCCGCATGAGAAACCTGACTTCGCTTCGATCGATGTTTCCTTCATCTCATTGAAACTGATCCTGCCCGTGCTGTATCGGCTGCTGAAAGCCGACGGGGAAACAATCGCACTGGTAAAGCCTCAGTTTGAGGCCGGAAAGGAAAATGTCGGGAAGAACGGAATTGTCCGTGATCCCCGAACCCACCGCGAAGTAGTACTGGCCATCAGCCAGTTTGCCGCATCGCTGGGATTTGCTTTGAAAGGACTCAGTTACTCGCCCATCACCGGCGGAGAGGGCAACATCGAGTTTTTGTTGTACCTGCATAAGGCGGAGGCGGGCCAGAGCATGGATGCAGACTGGGAGAACGTTGTGGAAGAAGTGGTCAGCGCGGCCCATCAATCCCTGCAGTAAGTCCTGGAAATTCATAGGCAAAGAATCCAAGCCGCTTCTCGTTGAGAGCGGCTTTTTTATCGGTTGACAAAGAGGCAATGGTGGACGTTTTTTTTATACAAAAAAACATGTATACTTGTATAAGGATTCCAACCATGATCATTCGGGGTGTCCAATGTGAAGACAATCGGAATTGTTGCAAATAAAGGAAAACCGGCGGCACGGATTATCGCCAGGGAATTATTGTATTTGTTTGAAAAAAGAGGAATAAAGGTGTATCTCGACGACAACATCGCCGGCGAACTGGGCCGTTCGGAATTGGCTTGCCCGCCGAGTGAGATGGGCGGAACCGTTGAGCTCGTCTGCGTGCTGGGCGGAGACGGTACGTTGCTTGGGATCGCGAGGGATTTGGCCGGCTGCTCTGTGCCCATTCTCGGGTTCAACCTGGGGACACTGGGCTTTCTGTCTGAAGCGGAACCGGATAACCTGCCGCTTGCTGTCGACCAGCTCTTGGCCGGCCAATACAGAATTGAAGAACGGAGCATGCTGCAGGCTGTACTTGTCCGCAAAAACGAAACTTTGGCCACCTATACGGCGATGAACGATGTGGGGATAGCCAAAGGCTCTTTCTGCCGGATTATCAACTGTGCCGTTTGGGTAGACGACCAGTTCGTCGCCACGTTTCGCGGAGACGGCGTGATCATCTCCAGTCCAACCGGGTCGACTGCCTATTCGCTTTCGGCAGGAGGGCCCATCGTCGCCCCCAATGTCGACATGCTGCTGCTGACGCCGGTGGCTCCCCATATGCTCACGGCAAGACCGATGATCTTTTCCGCTGAACAGGTGATCAGAGTGGAAGTAGACGCGGTTCATCAAGAGATGGGGCTGTCGATTGACGGGCAGTTCGGTTACCGGCTAGAGGGCGGGGATGTGATCTACGTGCAGCGCTCCCCCCATGTTACCCCGTTGGTACTGTGGAACACTGGCAATTTTTATGAAGTCATACGCAAAAAACTACAAGCTGAATGGGAGTAGACTATGACCAAAGGACAACGACACATCAAAATTCGCGAGATTATCGCCAACGAGGAAGTGGAGACCCAAGACGAACTGGTGGATCACCTCCGCAATGCCGGGTTTCATGTGACCCAGGCTACCGTATCGCGGGACATCAAGGAACTCCATCTGATCAAAGTTCCCCTTCCTGATGGACGGTATAAGTACTCGCTGCCCTCGGACCAGAAGTACAACCCGCTGCAAAAGTTGAAGCGGGTGATGGTGGAAAGCTTTGTCAGCATTGATTACACCGACAATCTGATCGTGCTGAAGACCATGCCAGGCTATGGCAACTCGGTTGCCGTTTTGATCGACAACCTGCAGTGGCCGGAGATCATGGGGACCGTTTCCGGAGACGACACGATGCTGATCATCTGCCGCTCCCGTGAAAATTCGGAGGCGGTGACAAAGCGCTTGCTCGACATGCTATAATCTGATGGGGCAAAGGGGGGAATAGAGTGTTAGTTGAATTGTCTATCCGCAATTTTGCCATAATCAAATCGGTCACAATCCCGTTCCGGCGCGGTCTGAACATCCTGACAGGGGAGACCGGCGCAGGGAAATCCATCATCATCGACGCTCTCGGCCTGCTGCTCGGCGAGCGGGGCTCAGCCGAATACGTCCGTTACGGCGAAAAGCGGGCAGAGGTGGAAGGGTTATTCGAATTTCCGCAATCCCATCCAGTCATTGGACTATGCCTGGGGTTTGGGATTCAAGTGGAAGCAGACGGCATGATCGTGGTGCGCAGGGAGATCTCCCTGCAGGGAAAGAACGTGATCCGCATCAACGGACAGTTGATCACGCTTGCCATGCTGCGGGAGCTGGGACCTTGGCTGGTGCAGATCCACGGCCAGCATGACACCCATGCCCTGATGCAGTCGGACAAGCACATCAAGTGGCTTGACGCATACGGCGAACAGGCGTTGACCGCAGTGAAGCAAGAGTATGCAAAACTGTACCAAGCCTACCGGAAAACCCGGCAGGATCTTGAACGCATGGCAAAGAACGAGCGTGAACTGGCCCAGCGCATCGATCTGTTGTCTTACCAGCTGGGCGAGATCGAGTCGGCCCAGCTGCAGCCAGGCGAGGACGAACGGCTGCTCTCTCAGCGAAAAAAATGGATGCACATCGAAAAGGTGTACGCCGGGATTCAAGACGCCTACCAGTCGCTGACCGGGGACCATCGGGGGATGGACTGGCTGGGCCATGCGATGGGGGAACTGGAGCGGGCGCAGTCATACGATGAAAGTCTCGCCCCGTTGGTGGAAACCATCCAAACAGCGTATTATCAGGTGGAAGATGCCGTCCATCAGCTTCGCCAACTGCAAGATCAGCTGGAATTTCATCCGGATGAGCTGGCAGAAGTGGAACGCAGGCTGGATGTGATCCAGCAGCTTAAGCGAAAGTACGGAAAAGACGCCGCAGAAATTCTCGAGTACGCTGCGGCTATTCAGGACGAGCTGGATGAGATTCAGAACTTTGACGACAGGCTGCAGCAGCTGGATAAACGGGTGCAGGAGCTGGCTGCCGACCTTGCTGTGGAGGCACTGGAGCTGACAGCGATTCGCCGCCAGCTGGCACAGCAGCTCGCTGCGGAAATCGAACAGCAGCTGCAAGAATTGCAGATGAGCCGGGCACGCTTTGACATTGCCGTCACTCACATAGCCGACGATCAGGGGCTCGAGGTGAATGGTGCGAGGTATAGGATCGACTCTTCGGGAATGGACCACGTAGAATTTCTGATCGCGCCCAACCCCGGCGAACCGCTGCGCCCCCTCGCAAAAATCGCTTCCGGAGGCGAGCTTTCTCGGGTGATGCTGGCGATTCAAACGATTCTCGCTTCGACGGACCAGGTCGAAACCTTGATTTTCGACGAGGTGGACACCGGAGTAAGCGGACGGGCGGCACAGGCAATCGCCGAGAAATTGGCCCGGGTCGGCCAGCACCGTCAAGTTCTCTGCATTACCCACCTTCCGCAAGTGGCTTCGTTGGCAGATGCCCATTATTACATCTACAAACGGATGGATGAAGAGCAGACGCTGACCCATGTCACGTTCTTGGACGAGCAGGAGCGGGTCACAGAGCTCGCAAGGATGCTGGGCGGTGCCGAAGTAACGGAAAAGACCAAAGAACACGCCAGCGAGATGATTCACCTGGGCCTTCAGAAAAAGCTGGAGCTGGCCAAGTAGTTCACGGCCGGGCACTACGACAAAAAAGGAAGCTGTCATGCGTAAATGACAGCTTTTTTCTTGTTATAATCCCACTGGTGCCAGGCAACATTATAGATACGGTATGGTGGAGGTGGAGCAGTAGGTGTAGGCAGGGAAAGTAGGAGTGATTGCTGGTGATCCGTCAAAACAGAAGGAAATGGATGGGAAGTCTGCTACTGCTCATCACAGCGCTTGTTGTCAGTTCAACCCCCTTTCAGGAATTTACCTCGCTGCCCAGTGAAATGCGCTTGTTTGAAGGGTCGCTTCAGCAGCTTCAATTATCGATGCCCGTTACGGGCACATTGGTAAACAGCAACCCCGACATCCTTTACGTCAATGGAACCAAGGCCCGCGAAGTCAACGTTGACCTGAGCAAACCTGTCTCCGTCGAACCGAAGCAGACAGGGGAAGCCAAGCTGGAATTAAAATGGGGCAAGATTCCGCTGAAGCAGGTGAAAGTCAACGTCCTGCCGGATCTCAAGGTGATCCCGGGCGGACAGTCGATTGGCGTCAAGCTGCAGACAGCTGGAGTCTTGGTTGTCGGCCATCATCTGGTGAACACGGGCAAGGAAAAAGTGTCTCCCGGAGAAAAATCAGGCATACGCGTCGGTGACATGATCGTCAAGATGAACGATTTGTACATCAATGACATGAACGACGTAAAGAAACTGGTTCACGAGGCCGGGACAAAACGTCAGCCCCTGCACATGCTGGTTGTCAGGGGAAAAGAAAAATTGTCCTTGACACTCGAACCGGTAAAAGACAACAAGGATGGCGAATACCGAATGGGCTTGTACATCCGAGATTCCGCGGCGGGTGTAGGTACCCTGACTTTTTATGAACCGAAGACACATGCCTATGGTGCCCTGGGGCACGTCATTTCAGACGTCGATACCGGTCAGGCGATTGTCGTCGGCGACGGCCAGATCGTTCAGGCCAGCGTAACGTCAATCGAAAAAGGGGAAAGCGGCAATCCCGGCGAAAAGTACGCTCGTTTTTACAATGAGAGCGAGGTGCTGGGATCGATTACGCGAAATACGCCATTCGGGATCTTTGGCCGGATGAAGGACAAGCCGAAACGGGGAAAATACACGGAGCCGATTCCGGTTTTGTTGGCAGATCAGGTACAAGAAGGACCGGCAAAAATTTTAACCGTGGTCGATGGGCAAAAGGTAGAAGAATTTGATATCGAAATCGTCAACGTGGTCAAGCAACACTTTCCTGCAACAAAAGGAATGATCATCAAAATCACAGACAAGCGGCTGTTGGACAAAACAGGCGGCATCGTGCAAGGAATGAGCGGCAGTCCCATTATACAAAACGGTAAACTGGTAGGGGCGGTCACCCACGTGTTTGTCAACGATCCGACATCCGGGTACGGTTGTTTTATCGAGTGGATGCTGCAGGATGCGGGATTTATGTTAAGGCAGAACACACAGCTCAAGGCGAGTTAATCTCCCTTGAGTTTTTCTTGTCGAAATATCGGAAAAATCATACAATCTTTCGTCATTGGCAGGAACTGCCTAGCTCCTGTCGAATTTCTTTTACCGTAGAAAATTTGCGGAGAAGCATCTCCCGAGGAAAGACAAAGTACCCAAATATAGATTCGGGCAGCTAAGGAGGAAAAAGGTTTGAGCAGGATCGAAGTTGTTTTGGCAGACGACAATCGTGAGTTTGTACATTTACTTGAAGAGCACATTAATAACCAGAATGATATGAGAGTGGTAGGGGCGGCATTTAATGGAAATGATGTTCTCAAGGTATTAGAGGAGAAGGTTCCGGACATCCTCATTCTGGACATTATTATGCCTCATTTGGACGGCCTCGCCGTATTGGAACAGATTCAGGCAATGCGCCTGCCCCGCCAGCCGAAGATTATCATGCTGACCGCGTTCGGCCAGGAAGAAATCACGAAAAAAGCGGTTGAACTGGGAGCGTCCTATTACATCCTGAAACCGTTTGACATGGAAGTGCTGACCCAGCGCATCCGCCAGATGATCAACAACCAGCCTACACCGTTTGTCCCATCGATCAAACCCGCCGGCGGCGCGGTCAAAGGACGCAATTTAGACGCCAACATCACCAACATCATACACGAAATCGGGGTTCCCGCCCATATTAAAGGCTACCTGTACCTGCGCGAAGCGATTACCATGGTATACAACGACGTCGAGCTGCTTGGTTCGATCACCAAAGTCCTCTATCCGGACATCGCCAAGAAGTTCAACACGACAGCCAGCCGCGTAGAACGCGCGATCCGGCATGCGATCGAAGTCGCCTGGTCCCGCGGCAACCTGGACTCCATCTCCAGCTTGTTCGGCTACACCATCTCCAATTCCAAGGCGAAGCCGACGAACAGCGAGTTCATCGCGATGGTGGCGGACAAGCTGCGGATTGAGGCGAAGATTAGTTAAGTAGAAGAGCTGTAGGTTTTGCGTGCCAAGGACTATTGTAAATGTGACCATAATCGGAAGTGAGCCATTTAAAACGATAAATATCGAGGTGAAATTCAACTGATATCACTCCTTTATTGGTTTCTCAGAAGTCAATAAAGGAGTGTTTTTTTAGTCAAGTTCATGTCCCATCACTCCAAACAAGGCTCACGTGAACAAAATTGAATCTTTTCCTCCCGTGATTCGTATCAACTAGAAATACAGCAAAGCAGGTGGTTTGATGGATGTTGGATTTGTTGGCTTGGGATTCGGCCTGCTCTTGATCCCGCTCTTTTTTGGTCTTTTACTTTTCGTTTTAAACATCGTGACGAGTATTTGGGCGTATCGGGACGCACTTCGAAACGGGAGGAGCAAAGAATACGCCCTGATTGTTTTAATTGGCACACTGATTTTTCCTGTGATGGGTTTGATCGTCTATCTCATTATTCGCAGAGATTAGCGCCACAGATACCGTTTCTTCCTTTTCAACTACTGCTGGCAAGTGATTTCACCCATCCATTATAATGGGAGAAAAGGAGTGATGAGGAGGGGATGAAATGTTTACTCTTTCAGCTTTGAGTACGTTTGTACTGATTGTGCTTGGCCTGTTTTTGATCCCTGGGCCCGCTGTCTTGCTCACCGCCACTCGTACGGTTCAAGGGGGACGGAAGGCGGGCGTTCTGACTGGTCTGGGAATTGCGACTGGCGATTTTATTCACACGATATGTGCGGCGGTGGGACTTTCTGCCATATTGATGACATCGGCGCTCGCATTCAATGTCGTCAAGTTCGCGGGAGCAGCCTACCTCCTCTACCTGGGCATTCGGGCAATACTGGAAAAGCCCGCAGAACCAGGACTGCCAAAGGTTTCCCCGGCGAAGGAGTCGGCTTTAGGTACATACGGCCAAGCCATCCTGGTTGAAGTGCTAAACCCGAAAACAGCCCTTTTCTTTTTGGCGTTTTTACCGCAATTCGTTCACCCGGAACATGGCGCTCCATTTACCCAATTTATGGTCCTTGGCTTGATCTTTGTACTTTTAAGCGTGATCTATACCACGTTCATTGCAGTCAGTGTCCGTTTCCTGGGCCGCCTGATCAAGCGGATCTCCTGGATTGGCCGTTGGAGCGGCAAGCTGGTTGGGTTGATCTACATCGGGCTTGGCTTGAAGGTGGCGTTTCAGAGTCGGTGAGGTTTAACTTGCTTCCGGTACATAACTCGCCTGGTTTAGCGGGAAGATAACGCTAAAGATCAAACATCCGAGAGAATTGTACCAGGGAGTGTATTTGATGAAAGCATTGCGTCTTGGCATTTTCTTACTCGTGGGTCTGCTGTTGATCTCGCTGCCGTTGTACGCCGTAGCGGCAGACAAGAATGTGCCCCACCACTTCGGGTTTAAAAAGAGCAAGAACGGCCAGCTTCCTTCTATTGATGAAGAGGGGTTTAAAGAGATCCTGGAGCGGAACGGGTCCATCTTTTTGGGCAATACGAAGAAAAAAGAGCTTTACCTAACCTTTGACAATGGATATGAGAACGGCTATACGGCAAAAATATTGGATACGTTAAAGGAGAAAAAAGTTCCGGCCATCTTTTTTGTTACCGGCCATTACGTAAAGGATCAGCCTGAGCTGTTAAAACGGATGGTAAAAGAGGGGCATTTGATTGGCAATCACTCCTGGAGCCATCCGGACATGACGCAAATCACGGACGGCAGGATCAAGGAGGAACTAGAGAAGGTAAAGGCGGAGGTCGCCCGGGTAACCGGACAAAAAGGGATGTCCTTTCTGCGGCCGCCCCGGGGCATATTCAGCGACCGGACTCTGGCGGTAAGCCGGGGGGAGGGTTATACGACTGTCTTCTGGTCGGTTGCCTACAAGGATTGGGACGTGAACGCCCAGAAGGGCTGGCAGTACGCTTTTGACAGCGTCAAGACACAGCTGCACCCCGGTGCGGTGATTTTGCTTCATTCGATTTCCAAGGACAATGCGGAAGCGCTGGGGCAGATCATTGACGAGGCACACAAGCAGGGTTACGAGTTCAAAAGTCTGGAGCATTTGATGCTGCGCAGGATTTTGGACCCGTAACGGGCATAAGGTACATGTGATGGCAAAACGGCGTTTGCAGGGGAGACAATGCAAACGCCGTTTTTTCGCGTAAATACTAGATGAAACTCACGGAAGATACTGCTCTTTAATCAGCACGACTTTGCCTCCGGTCTGGTACAGCCAAAACAGCCGGTCCTTCAAGGCGCTTTTGTTTTGGGTGAAATCAGCATATGCCGTGTATCGGTGTGCTGCGCCTTCCAGCAGATAGATGAGCGTATCCTTCGCAAGCGCTGCCTTGCGGTGTTCGCTTAGCGTATTTCTGACGTAAAAACCGTTTGGCAGCGACACATCTTCTTTCTTGACACGGGTATCTTCGACGATTGCCTGCACAGCCTCTTCTCCCGTCAGCCATTCCACATCATCCGCGATCAAGTAGTGCGCGCCCGATTCTTCCTCGATTGTTTGAATATAGGCTAATGTGACAGACAGATCGGGCAGATTGCGAAGCAGATGGGTTACTTGCGTCAATCGTTCCGCTGTTTCGTTCAATTCCTCGACCAGGATGCCATTTTTCTCCTGCAGTTCCGCCAGTCCATTTTCACGATCCTGGTTTCCATTTGCTCCCTGATTTACGCTGCAGCCGGCAAGCGCCAGGCAAATCAACAGCGAAAAACACGATTTCATTTGCCAACTCATATAGAACCACCTGCCCATGAAGGTACGTACCAGTCTCATTTCCTGATAATGGATGCTAATGATTATACGACACAGAGAAGCGATTCGTTTCATCCATACAAAAACAGCCAAGCAGAAGCAGGCTGTCTGCTCTGTTTGGCCAAGGCGAAGTTAGCAAATGTATAGGCCTACCGCTTCCAGCCGGCAACGGCCATTTTTCGCCGTACATAAGCCAATTGGTCCCGCAGCGGAATGCCAATCGGACAATTGTCGTCACAAGCCATTAAGCCAATGCAGCCGAAGATTCCGTCTTCGCTGCCGACTACGTCGTAGTACTCTTGCTCATCCCGTTCATCCCGTGGATCGAGCATAAAGCGGCCGACCCGGTTGACGCCTGCCGCTCCGATGAAGTCCGGCTTGATGTTGGCGGTGGCGCAGCCGCCGATGCAGCAGCCGCATTCGATACACCGCTCCGCCTCGTAGATTTGCAGGGCTGTCTCGTTGCTCATGCGTTCTTCCTCTGCCGCGGGGTCAAAGGTTTTGTTCGTATGTACCCAGGCCTCCGTCCGCAGCGAAACATCGCGAAACCAGGTGCCGGTATCGACTGACAAATCGCCGAGCAGTTTGAAGACGGGGAGAGGCATCAGGGTAATCTCCGCTGGCAAGTTCTTGGTTAGCGTCTTGCAGGCCAATGTAGGCTTTCCGTTGATGAGCATGCCGCAGGAGCCGCAAATCCCGGCCCGGCAGACAAAATCGAAGGCGAGTGTCGGATCCTGTTCTTCGCGAATTTTATTGAGCGCGATAAACAGGGTCATCCCCGGTTCCTCCGGCAGCACGAACGCCTGCATATCCGGTTTGACTTTTGGAGTTTCCGGGTTGTAACGAAAGATGTGAAACGTCAGTTGGCGCTGGCTCATTGCTTTTTCCCTCGCTTTCTGTCAGCATCGAAGGGTTATTATTTCGACTGGGAGGCTTCCTTGCTCGCTTCCCCGTATCCTCGGTCGCCTGGCGGCAGCTCGGTGATCTTGACCGGCTCGTATTGCAGCACGGGCTTGGGTGCGCCGGGCGGCCAATAGGCCAGTGTCCGCTTTAGCCAGTTTTCATCATCCCGCTTCGGATAATCCTCCCGGAAGTGGCTGCCGCGGCTCTCTTTCCGTTCCAGTGCTCCGGCGGCGATGCAGTAAGCCAGTTTGATCATTCCAGGCATCCGCAGCGCGGAGGCCAATTCGGGGGAGGCGCCTTGTCCGCCGCTGGCCAGCCCGATCCGAAGCGAGCGCTGGTGCAGTTCGTGGAGCTTTGCAACCGCTTTTTTCAAGGGCTCCTCTGAACGGAAGATGCCGACGTTTTCACTCAGGGTGTTTTCCATTTCGCGGCGCAGTTCATAGACATTTTCCGTTCCATCGCGGCAGTCGATCAGAGCTCGGATGCGGTCCTCCTGAACGCCGACGTGTTCTTCGATCAACGAGGTCGCTACCTGGACAGAGACTTCCTTGGTGTACTTGGCTATTTTTTCACCGACGATCATCCCGGCGACGACCGTTTCCGCGAGAGAATTGCCGCCCAGCCGGTTAAATCCGTGCAAATCCCAGCAGGACGCTTCACCCAGGGCAAAGAGGCCTTCCAGGCCATAGGCCATGCCGTCGATATTGGTCCGGATGCCGCCCATGCTGTAGTGCTGGGTAGGGCGGACGGGGATCAGGTCGTGGATGGGGTCGATCCCGGCAAAATTCCGGCAGATATTGGCGATCTCCCGCAGGTTGGTGTTGATGTGTTTTTCCCCGAGGTGGCGAATGTCCAGCCAGACGTGAGGCCCGTAGGGACTGTCGACGCCAAAGCCTTTGCGGATGTGCTGCATGATCCGGCGGGACACCACATCACGCGATGCGAGCTCTTTCTTTTTCGGCTCGTAATCCGGCATGAACCGGTGGTGGTTTTTGTCCAGCAGGTAGCCGCCGTCGCCGCGGGCGCCTTCCGTGATCAGGATCCAGGAGGGGACGATGCCTGTCGGGTGAAATTGCACCGCCTCCATGTTGCCAAGCGGGACGACCCCAGTCTCCAGAGCGATGAACATGCCGTTGCCTTCATTGATAATCGCGTTGGTAGAAGCACCGTAAAGCCTGCCGTAGCCTCCTGTAGCGATGACCGTGGACTTTGCGGCGTAGACCCGAAGCTTGCCGGTCCGCAGGCATCTGGCCACCACGCCATGGCAGCGAGTGCCGTCGTGGATCAGGGAGATCGCCTCTGTCCGGTCGTGGACGGTGATGCCCAGCTTGATGACGACGCTGTCCATCGTGTAGAGCAGCGTATGCCCGGTGCCGTCCGCCGTGTAACAGGTGCGCCATTTCGCCGTTCCGCCGAAGTTGCGGGCGGTGATCAGCCCTTCCTTATCCGCGTCCTCGCGAATCTCGGCACCGTCGTACATCCGGGAACCGGCGACCACCCGATTCCACGGCACGCCCCAAAAGGCCATTTGCCGAACGGCAATCGGCGCCGTTTCGGCAAACAGCCGGGCAACCTCCTGGTCACAGCCCCAATCTGAACCTTTCACTGTGTCAGCAAAGTGAACGTCGGAATTATCGCCTCTCCCCATTGCGCTGTTGCCGAGAGAAGCCTGCATCCCGCCTTGAGCCGCCGCACTGTGGGAACGCCTGGGCGGAACCAAGCTGAGGATGATGACATTCAGGCCCTGCGTGGCGGCTTCGATCGCAGCCCGTTCCCCGGCCAGACCGGCTCCGACAATTAATACGTCTGCAGTAAAGCTGTCATATCGGCTCATACGGAACCCCCCAGCGAGAAAAATACCCATATGCTGGCCAGACCGAGCAGAATGGTGCAGATCGTGACCACGGTAAGCACCCGTTTCAGACTGTGCCGTTTGACAAATCCCCATTTCACCAGGGCGCGATACAGCCCGACGCTGGCATGGTACTCGGCCATAACCAGAAAGATGAGGTAAAACCAAAGCATCCACGAGTGAATGCGGCCCGCGCTTAGCTTTGCGTCGATCCCGGCGTACACCACGACGAAGACGTGAATGATGATCAAAAGCAGCATGGCGCTGCCGGTTACCGCCTGAAACAGCCAAGACCAGGTATCCTGATGCCGGATGATCTTCGCGTGCCGCCAGACGGTCTTCTGCTCCTGCCAGCGGCTGGGGATCCGGCGCAGCACGGCGCCAAGGTGGGCCCCGACCGTCAGGATGATGAACGCGACTGCCAGGTGCAGCAGGTAAAATTGCTCCATGAAGTGGGCCAGTTTGTTGAAGGCGCCTGCACCCAAAAGAATGGAGGCGACGAAAATCATATGTGTCCACAAAAATCCGACCAACAACAAGCCGCTGACCGTTTGAACCAGTTCCATCCATAAATCCGCTTTTCTGTTTTGGGTCAAGGCTCTTTGCAACTGCATAGCCATTCTCCTTCCAGGAAGCGCTTCAATGACAGCGCAACCTCCGTTAAAGTCCTTCTCGGCGATGGCAAGCTACATCCTGGCGACATCGTTACAGGTTTTGATCCTCACGGGGCTTACCTGGAGTAAGACCAAGAACTTTTCCACATTGGGTGCAAACAAGTACGGGTATCTTCAAATCGTACAGGTCGTCATAGAAAAAGGGATGATCCGGCCGGTGTTCCACCTTCGTCGCAGCGCCACAGCAATCCGAAACGTTCATCTGTTCCCTTCCTTTCTAAAAGTGTTTCGCTGTGGTGTGACCGTAAATAAAATGTGGAGTTCAATTGAGGAGATGTCGCCAGCACCTGAGTTTTTTATTACAACAATATTCGAAGTCTACAGCAAAAATGCTGTCGGAAAAGCATCCTGCCGCGAGAGGGGCCCTCCTTTCACCCGCAGAGGTCTTCTCGAGCTGGGGCTAAATGGCAAGATCATGTGCATAAAGATCGACTTCAGGCGATGCAATTGATAGAATAAAGAGAGCAGCAGTATATAGAGGTGATTCTTTGAGCAAGTTTCTGTTGTTTTCCCTGTTGTTTTGGATCACGGGCAATCCGTTTATCGCTATCATTCTTTTACTGGTGATTCTCTACTTTCTGGACATGCGGTTTGTGGGAATTTTGCCAAACTGGGTCAAACCCCTGAAACAAAGCAGAAGGCTGGCCAAGCTGAAGCAGGAAGTCAGGCTGAATCCGCATCATACTTCGTCAAAGCTGGAAATCGCGCATATTTTGATCGAGAAAAAACGCTACCAAGAGGCTTTGTCCTACCTGGAGAACAGCCAGTCCGTCATGTCAGAATCGGCGGAATTCTGGTATCAGCTGGGGCTTTGCCGACTTAAGCTGGGGAACCTGGCGGACGGAGAAAAGCTGATCGAAAAAGCGCTGGCGATGAATCCGCGGGTCAAGTACGGCGAACCTTATCTGGATCTGGCCGAAGCGTTTTCCGCCTCCGACCGGGAAAAGGCGCTCAGCTTCCTGGAGCGTTTCCGGGAAATCAACTCCTCCTCTTGCAAGAGCTACTACCTGCTGGGCCAACTGTACGCGCAGCTTGGCAAAAACAGCGAGGCAAAGGCGGCGTTTCGCGAGGCTGTAGACATTTACCGTTCGCTGCCCAAGTACAAAAAGCGCACGGAGAGACGCTGGGCGATGCTTTCGATGCTGAAATAGCAGGTTGAAAACTTTTGCAGTCTCTGCTACCATAACAGGTAATTGCATATTGTTTTCCACTAGGGGTGCTTTGATACACAAAAGCTGAGAGATGAATGAGTTCATCAACCCTTTGAACCTGATCCAGTTTGTACTGGCGGAGGGAAGTGGTGTGGACTATGGAGCATGCATACTCGAGCTTTTAGCCACCTTCCTCGGAGGGTGGCTTTTTTGCGCTTGAAAAAAGAGAGGAGCGGATGAGAAGTGAGGACGTTTGGGACGGGCATTCCCAAAGCATTGACCATCGCCGGCTCGGATAGCGGCGGAGGAGCGGGGATTCAGGCAGACCTCAAGACGTTTCAGGAGCTGGACGTGTACGGGATGTCGGTGCTGACTGCGGTTACGGCGCAAAATACGCTGGGTGTCCGGGGGGTTTACCAGCTGACAGTGGAAGCCATTGTAGAACAATTGACAGCGATTGAGATTGATCTCGCCCCGCAGGCGGCGAAAACCGGCATGCTGTTTAGCGGAGAGATCATTGCGGCGGTCGCGTCCTGTATCAGGCGGTTCGGCTGGAGCAATCTCGTGGTAGACCCGGTGATGATCGCCAAAGGCGGAACCGGTCTGCTGCAGGAGGAGGCAGTGCAAGCTTTGAAGGAACACCTGCTTCCGCTCGCCAAGATCGTAACGCCCAATGTCCCGGAAGCGGAAAAATTGACCGGCAAAACATTGAACAGCTTGGCCGACCGGAAAGAAGCAGCAAAACAAATCGCGGATATGGGGGCCCAGCATGTCGTGATCAAAGGGGGGCATCTGGAAGAGGACGCGGCGACAGACTTGTTTTTTGACGGCCGGGATTATTATGAATTGACGGGACCGCGGGTGTATACCAACCACACGCATGGCACAGGCTGCACCTTTTCCGCCGCGATCACGGCAGAGCTTGCAGCAGGGAAGACTCCCCTTGCTGCGGTTAAGACGGCGAAAGCGTTTATCCAGGCGGCAATCGAATACCCGCTGTCGATCGGCTCCGGCCACGGTCCAACCAATCATTGGGCCTATCGGAAGTACAGTCAGTGGGTGGGTGTTAACAAATGATCCCGTTTCCGAACATGTTACAGCAAATTCGGACAAAAAAACCGCTGGTTCACCTGATCACCAATCGAGTGACGGTCAACTTTGTCGCCAACGGCCTGCTTGCTGCCGGGGGAAGTCCGATGTGTGCCCATCACCCAGAGGAAGTGTGCGAGGCCGCCGCCCATGCGGATGCCCTGGTAGTAAACCTCGGTACGCTTGAACCCGATATCGCAGAGGGAATGATCCTTGCCGGTAAAACGGCCAAAGCAAACGGCATTCCCGTCGTTCTTGACCCTGTTGGAGCCGGCTTGTCCCGGCTGCGCAAAGAGGCAGTGAACCGCATTATAGAAGAAGTCAGACCGGATGCAATTTGCGGCAATGCTGCGGAAATCGGCTTCCTGGCAGGTGAGCGCTGGGCGGGAAAAGGGGTGGACGGAGACGTCGGCAGCAGCGTTGAACGGCTTGCTTGCCGGTTAGCCAAACAGCTGCAAACTACTTTGATTGTGACGGGGAAGACAGACGTGATCACGAATGGCGAAAAGCTATTTCATGTGGAGCACGGCAGTGAAATGATGAGCAAAGTGACCGGCACAGGCTGCCTGGCAACTGCGCTGATCGGCTTGTTTTTGGCCAAGTCAGTGGCTGTCTCTCTGTCCGTTGCCGAGAGAGCAGCTGCGGCTATGACGATGGCAGGACTTTGCGGGGAGAAAGCAGCGAAAGGATCCCGCGGCCCGGGGAGCTTTCAAGCTGCGTTTTTGGATCAACTCTCTTTGCTGACCGACCGGGAGTTGTCCTCGGCCGAAGGGCTTAAACGAAAGGAGGTACCCTTATGATGACGAAGGCGTCTTCATTGCGCGAAGCGTTGAAATTGTACTTTGTGATAGGCAGCGTCAATTGCCGAACGGATCCGGTTGCAGTTCTGGAAGAAAGCCTGAAGGGAGGAGTTACGTGTTTTCAATTTCGGGAAAAAGGAGAAGGCGCTCTCGGCCCGAATAAAGCGGAACTGGCAAAAGAACTGCAAAAGATCTGCAAGCGATACGGGGTTCCTTTTTTTGTAAACGACGATCTTGAACTGATGGAAACGCTTGACGCTGACGGGCTGCATATCGGACAGGAGGACGGGGATATACCCAGCACCCGCTCCAGGATCGCCGGAAAAATCCTGGGAGTCTCCGTCCACAATCTGGCAGAAGCGCAAAAAGCGGTCCGGATCGGTGCCGATTATGTCGGCGTCGGTCCGATCTATCCGACGGAGACGAAAAAAGATACGAGAGAAGTGGCTGGTACCAGGATCATCCAGATGTTTCGATCCGGAGGAATTGCGCTGCCGATGGTCGGCATCGGCGGCATACAGCACGGTAATGCCGGGGCTGTAATTCGATCCGGGGCTGATGGAATTGCTGTCATCTCCGCGATCAGCCTGTCCGATTCGCCCCGCCAAGCCGCGCAGGCACTGAAAAGGGAGGTGAACGGTCTTGGGCAGCACTAAACGGATCACGATAATGGCGATGCTGGTGGCAATCGGCACGATCAGTTCGCACCTTATCTGGCTGCCTGCAGGGGTGGCAAAAGCGTTTCCGATCCAGCACAGCATTAACGTGATTGCCGGCATTCTGCTCGGCCCCGGACCGGCAGTCATCGTCGCCTTTGCCATCGGCTTGCTGCGCAATTTGCTGGGTGTAGGCTCGCTGCTGGCCTTCCCCGGCGGGATGATCGGCGCTTTTTTTGCCGGTTATCTGTACAGTCGATACCAGAAGACCTGGACGGCTGCGCTGGGTGAAATTTTTGGCACCGGAGTCATCGGAGCCCTGCTGTCCGTGCCCGTCGCCAGGCTGCTGCTGCAAACATCGGCCGCTGCCCTGGCCTTTGTCCCCCCTTTTTTGGTCAGCTCGATAACCGGCGCGGCGATCGGCTTGGCAGTTGTCGCAGCGCTGCGAAAAACAGCTTCCGCCCGGCTTTGAGGCCGGTTCGGCAGTTGTCGCTTGCCCGGGCAGCGGACCATTCTCTGGTTTTTATTCGCCGGGTTTGGGGTAAATGATTAGGGTCATTCGCGAAGTGGATTCAGCTTGCCTGTCCTGGGCAAGGCAAAAGGAGGGATTGGATGGGGTTGCAGCTGCCCATCTCGGTAAAAGGAGTTATCATCGAAAACGATCGGGTATTGTTGCTCAAAAACGAGCGAAATGAGTGGGAGCTTCCCGGCGGCAGGCTAGAGCGGGGGGAAACGCCGGAGACGTGCGTGATTCGGGAAATACGCGAAGAAACGGGAATCATCTGCAGTGTCGATGCCTTGCTTGACGTCTGGGTCTACAAGGTGTTTGCCGGCCATGAAGTGTTTGTGGTCACGTATCGCTGCCACTGCGAAGATGCCTCCCGGTTCAGGCTGAGCAGCGAACATCAGGAGTATCAGTGGCTGCCGCTCTCCGAAGTGGAGCAGGCCTACATGCCACAAGGCTACAAGGATTCCATTCGGAAAGCCGGCTGATGCCGTCGTTATGATCCTCCGATGATCCGGCAGGGAGTGGAACCCGGTTTGGCAGACTCTAACCGGGTTTCACTCCCTGCCGATGCTAAGGCTATACCTCACGCTTTTACTGCCAAGACCCGTATCCGCCAGTAATCGGCTACCCAGACGCCATCGCGGAACAAGAGCGGGCGAAGCTCATCTTCAATCCGTGAAAACGCCTCTTCCTTCTCTCCGGCAGACAGTCCCGGAAAAAAGTCATCCCCAAAACTGGTCAACCAGTGCGACAGTCCTCTTTCGCCGTCACGCAGCGGCGTAGGGCGGTGAAAGTGTAAGGCAAATTGTACCCTAAAGCCGTGCCGTTCGAGCAGACTGCTGTACTCTCCGATGCTGGGAAAGTACCAGGGATTTCGCTCTGCCGCATCGATGCCGTACCTGGCCAAGACGGTTTGCATCCCGTGAATGATGGTCTCGACGTTTCCTTTGCCGCCAAACTCAGCTGCAAAACGTCCGCCTGGGCGCAGTGCCAATCGTATGGTCTCGGCTGCGAGGTCGGGATGCTTCATCCAGTGCAGCGCCGCATTGGAAAAAACCGCGTCAAATGGTTCGGCGGTACGGAATGTTTCCGCATTTTCCACCGAAAAGGCAAGTTCAGGGTATTTCTCTTTCGCCTTCTCGATCATCGCGTAAGAGAGGTCGATGCCAAACGGATCCGCGCCAAGGTCAGCCAATTCCTTCGTCAAATCCCCCGTGCCGCAGCCCAGATCGAGGATGCGCTCACCCGGCTTCGGATTCAGCAGTCCGACCACATCCTTCCCGTACTCCGCAACAAACCCTAATTGATTGTCGTACAGATCTGCATTCCATGTCTGGATCGATTGTTCTGTCAATGAAATCACTCCTCTTCGAAATCGTTACCTTTCTTGTATCATAGGTTTGGGCTATAAGTAAAATCTATATTTTCTATACAGTTAATAGTTAATGCTTATAACGCATTGGCCGTCCTTCCTTAACTGGGATCGTTTGGTAAAATACTAAAATGGAAGGGAGAGGTGATTGCGTGGTTCAACTCATTCGGATTATTGGTTCTTTGTGTTATGTTGTCGTTGTTGGTCTGGTAATTCTGTTCGGATTGAAGTACCAAACTTTTTTGCATGACGAAATGAAGGCAACTTTTGAAAGGTTCCCTCATTTAGTTTACGCTTCATTGCTTAATGTCGGGTTCGGAATTCTATTGGCTATTTGGCCTTTTGTGCGCAAGTGCAGACAGCCGGGTGTCTGGAGGGTGGAATGGGTCAAGCTGTTGACCGTTGGAATACCTGCCGCATTTGTCGCTTTCAATCTCTGCTTGTATTTTTCGCCTATTGGTCAGTATCTTCCGTTCAGTTATTCTTTTGTGGTTGTTGGCGGTTCCGGGTTTCAAATGATCGGCGGCATCGTCCTCGGCTACGTCTTGCTTGACAGCTTCCATAAGCAGGAGTCTTCCTATGCGGGATATGGAGGATTTGTGAACAGATTGTGAAATGGTTCTTGCAATCGACAGATTTCTACGAAGTTTCTGCTTCATTGTCGAGAAGAAACCATGTTCATCTCATAAGAATCGACGTATACTAGCAATTGTGTTAACAATAACGAAAAGGTGATTTTACGTGCAACCGATGATACTGACGCAAACGATTGAAGATTTACGGGAACGCATGATGATTTTGGCGATGGAAACAGGAAGCCTGACCAATACAAGTGTTGTAGCAATTAGTCAGGAATTGGATAAATATATCGTACAAATGCAGCTCATCAGGGAAAAAGAATTAGTCAACTAGTGATCTGCTCTAAAAAAATGGTCGACTTTTACGCCACTTTGCTCCCGTAAACGCTACTGAATCGCCAGTAGCGTTTTTTTTTCAATCCAATGCTGTCGGATTATGTGGTAAAATATGGAGTTGAATCGCAGAAGATAGGAGAAGCGACGTGAAAATTCAGCCTGAAAGCGGAAATGTCACCCGACGCCGGTTTTTAAGGACGCTTATAAGCGGTGCGATCGCGATGACAGGTGCCTGCCTGTACTCCGTCTGCATCGAACGATTCTGGATCGCCATTCGCGAAGAAGTTATCGCATTTGAACGCCTGCCCGCCGGCCTGGACGGATTGCGAATCGTCCAATTCAGCGATGTGCACGCTGGACATTACTTTTCGACGCAGGACCTTTTGAAGGTGGTGGAGCAAGTGAACGGTTTGCAGCCTGATCTCATCTGTTTTACCGGCGACCTGTTTGACAGCAGGGTGAATGATGCGGAAGAGATCGTCTCTGCATTGTCGAAACTAAGCCCGCGCCTGGGAAAATGGGCTGTGCTGGGTAACCACGACTATCGCTCGGGTTCCGAAAAGGTCGCGAAGGTGCTGACACAAGCGGGATTTGAACTGCTGCAAAATCAGCATGGGGCAGCGGGAAGCCTGGGAAAAAACTTTTACATAGCGGGAGTAGATGACGTGCTGCATGGAAAGCCTGACTTGCAGCAGGCCTTACGGGGCATTCCCGAAGGAAGTTTTACGATATTGCTCTCCCATGAGCCTGACTTCGCCGATTACGCAGGCGGATTTCCGGTTGACTTGCAGCTGTCCGGGCACAGCCACGGCGGCCAGGTCCGGCTGCCGTTCATCGGCCCGATTCTCACGCCTGAGTACGGTCAAAAATACCCGGACGGTTTGCAGAGAGTAGAGGGCGCTTCCCTGTTGGTCTATACGAACAGAGGGATTGGCACGACGATCCTGCCGATCCGCTTTTTCTGCCGTCCGGAAATCACCCTGTTAACGCTTCGCAGCGCCTAGCTTGCGGCAGGCAGGAACAATTTGTGAATTCGTTTGTCACAAATCGGGATATGTCTTGTAACACACTTGGGTAGACTATATAATGGGAAGTGGCATTGTTACATGATCGTTGAACATTTATAAAGGAGTTGTATGGTTGTGAATCTGAATCTATTTGACTTTGTTATGTTTATCCTTACGATTCTCATTGCCTTTGGAGTCGTTCGCTCTTTCAAGGCACGAAATATGTTTGCCGTCGTCTATTCTATCATCTCCCTGGCAGTTTTCCTGTTTGCTGACGTACTGATCATCTACTATGCCACACAAGGCGCATAATTGATAGAAATCGCAAGAAGGGGCTGTACACAGGTACGGCTTCTTTTTTTTTGCCCTCGATTACGAGGGGCCTTTGGCGCATGGCAGACGGCAACAATTGCCATACTATGGCTGGAGGTGGGATTACGTGGTCAAGCGCAAATTTGCCTTCTCCTTGCCAAATGAAGTGGAACTGATAGCCGGCAGCAAGACCAAACAGCTCTGCAAACGGATTCAGCCTGGCCAAGTAGCTGTTGTACACCATGAGAATCTCGATGAAATGGCGGCAGAAGCGCTGCTTCAAGCAAAGGTTGGAGCAGTGATCAACACCGCATCCTACATCACCGGCAGTTATCCGGCGATGGGGGCCAGACGCTTGTTGGAAGGGCACGTGCCGCTGTATGAAGCGAAAGGCCGTGAATCCCTGCGGCTGCTGGAGCTGCCCGAGGGGACTTTGGCGAAGCTCGACAACGACCGGCTCTATGTGAAGGAAGACGGTAAGTGGCAGTCGTTTTGCCTGCTTTACCCGATTTCGAAAGAAGAGGTGGAGGAAAAGTGGCAAGTGGCCCAGAGCCGTTTGCCGATCATGCTCTCTCAGTTTATCGATAATACGCTGACATATGCCAGCCGGGAAAAAGAGTTGTTTTTGCAGCCGCTCGCAAAGCTGGCGCTGCGGACTGATCTGACCCACCGACATGTTGTTGTGGTGGTGCGGGGCAAACATACCCGGGAGGATTTGCGTTTGCTGCGGACTTACATACAGGATCGCCGGCCGATTTTGCTCGCCGTCGATGGCGGGGCCGACGTGCTGCTGGAGAATGGGTACCGGCCCGACCTGATCGTCGGGGACATGGACAGCGTGACAGATGGGGCATTGGCCTGTGGCGCCGAAATCGTCGTCCATGCCTACGTAGATGGACGGGCGCCGGGAAAGAAGCGAATCGACGGCTTAGGCCTCCCCTGCCACGTGCTTCCGGCGCCGGGCACCAGCGAGGACGTCGCCATGCTGCTGGCATACGAGCATCAGGCGGAGCTGATCGTCACACTCGGCACCCATACGAATATGATCGACTTTTTGGAGAAAGGCCGGAAGGGGATGGGTAGCACCCTTCTGGTCCGAACCAAAATCGGTGCGCGGCTGATCGATGCCAAGGGCGTCAGCAGGCTTTACCAGCCGAGAGCGTCGTGGCATGCCCTGACATTGTTTGCAGCGGCAGCACTGGTGCCGATTATCGCTTTGTTTGCCGTCAATCCCGTTACCCGCCGTGCCGCCCAAATGGTCTGGAAACATTGGCAGCTGCTCACCTCATAGGAGAGAAATGATCCATTTTCGCTATCATCTCATCGCGATTGCCGCGATCTTCCTGGCACTTGGCATTGGCATCCTGCTCGGCGGCACGGCAGGACAGTCCTGGTTTGCGGCTAGTGAGCAGGAGTTCTGGAATCGTCTTGAAGCGAGGTACAATCAAACGCTGAAAAGCAATCATGAACTGAAGGAGCAGGTCGATCAGTTAATCGACCGGGTAGAGAGAAACAACGAAGAAGTGATCCACTTGCTGGCGGCCAGGTTCGCCGACGAACTGAACGGACAGCAGGTGTATATCTGGCGGCCGGAGACGGCGGCTGCGGGCGAGGTAGAGCGAGTGCTTGGCCTGGCTGGATTGAAGGTTGCCGAGTACCGCTACGGACAAAGCGAGAGAGAAACCAAGACGGTTCCACTGCTCATCCTGGGCAGGGAAACTCCCCATTGGCTGAACAGTCTCGCGGGGAACGTCAGGTGGATGAGGGTGGAAAACGCGCCGAAGTCCCCGACTGAGCAGTGGAAGCTCCTGGAAAAAGTGAGGGAGTTGATCAAAGAGGTGAGGTGGGAACGTGAAAAAAGTTAGCATTCTCGTCCCGGCGTACAACGAAGCGGCATACATTGTCCAGACCCTCCAGGCGATACGCCGCCACGTTCCCTGCCAGGAATTGATCGTAATTGACGACGGAAGCAGCGATCAGACATCCGAGCTGGCAGGCGGCTGGGCCGACCAGGTCATTCGTCTGCCTGTCAATCGGGGGAAGGGCGCTGCCCTGAAAACAGGCTGGAGAGAAGCGAGAGGCGATGTGCTGTTGTTCCTCGACAGCGATTTGCGGGAAAGTGCGATGCACGCCAATCACTTGCTGCATCCGGTCAAGGCGGGATGGTGCGACATGGCGATTGCCAAGCTGCCTTCGCCCAAGCGCCGCGCCGGGTTTGGTGTAGCCAAAGCGGTAGCTCGCCACGGAATCCGCTATCTGACCGGCTTTGACCCGACAGCTCCGCTGTCCGGACAACGGGCTGTTCGGCGTGAGGTTCTGGAATCTCTGGGCAGACTCGATGACGGATTTGGCATAGAAGTAGCCATGACGATCGATGCGCTGAGAGCCGGGTACAGGCTATTGGAAGTGCCTGTGCACTTTTGCCACCGGGAATCTGGAAATAATCTGGCCGGCTTCCTGCACCGTGGAAGAGAATTGATTGCGATCAGCCGCTCGCTTGGCGTTAAGTGGCGGGAAGGGCGGTGAAGGACGCCGAAGGGCGCCGAAGATGATCTACTATTTTCTCTTGGCCTTTTTTCTGCCTTTGTTCGTCCACGTATTCGCTTACCCGCCGGTGTCTCATCTGATCATGCGGCGAGGGCTATGCAGATTAAATTTTGCCGGAAAATCTACCCCGACGGCTGGCGGCTTGGTGCTCTTGGTGACGATCAATCTGTCGATCATTGCCCTGCTCGGCTTTTTTTACTGGTTGGGGTTTATTTTGATCGGCCTTCGCTCGGTGGTGATGATCTTCATCGGCTCCCTCGCCGTTGCTCTTTGGGGGTTTCAAGACGACCGGTCCACCGATAAAAGTCCCAAAGGACTGCGCGGCCATCTGCAGGTCTTGTGGAAGGAGCAGCGGTTTACCAGCGGACTGCTGAAAGCGTGGGGGATCGGGGGAACTTCGCTGATTGTCAGCATGGGGCTGTCATCCGATTTTTGGGAGATGCTTGTCCACGCCGGATTGCTGGCGCTTAGCGCCAATATGATGAATCTATTTGATTTGCGTCCCGGCCGGGCGATCAAAGTATTCTGGATGTTCTCCATGGCGGTGATGCTGGCCACCCCGCTCGTTTACAACACGGTAGCATGGATTCTCTATCTGCCTGCGCTCAGTGCGACGATCTGGTTTTTCGTTCCCGAAATGCAGCGGACGATCATGCTTGGCGACACCGGGGCCAATTACCTTGGCTTTCTCCTGGGGGTCCTGTTCATCACCGGGCCTTCATTCTTCGCGAAAATGGTGATTTTGATTCTGCTGATCATCCTGCACGCGGGAGCAGAATTCTTCTCTATTTCCAAAGTGATCGGCAGGTATCCGCTGCTCCACCTCTTTGACAAATGGGGGGCGCGGTGAATGCTCCCACCGCCTGAAGAGGCGGGGGCTTCTTGTTTC
>NZ_JBJQOQ010000013.1:0-129959 GCF_046036945.1 Brevibacillus sp. B_LB10_24
TTTGACGATGCGGTATGATTGTTTGTGCAAAAAATCCTTGCGCTGTTGCGCGACTTTTTGGTGGATTCTCGCAACCTTCCGTTTGGCTTTCTGCCGGTTGCGGGAACCGCGTTGTTTGCGGGATAGCCGCCGTTGGGCACGTCTCAACCGCTTTTCCGCTCTTCGCAGATACCGCGGGTTGTCCACCTTCGTCTCATCGGACAGCGCCGCAAAGGTACTCAGCCCTACGTCGATGCCCACCGCCGTTTCTATCGCCTGGCCTGCTTCCGCTGCCTCCGTTTTCACGCCGATGTTGGCCATCCACCCGTCCGCATACCGTTTCACATTGATTTGCGTCACATTCGTCCGGTCGAAAGGACGGTGTGCATGCATGCGGACAAAGCCGATTTTGGGCAGATAGACGAATCCGTCGCGGGCGAATGTCTTGCTTACCGCACCAGGCTGCGGGAACGTAAAGGAGAGGTACCGGTCGGTCGACTTGTAATGGGGAAAGCCCGCCTCCCCGCGAAAGAAACGCTGATAAGCATCATCCAGACGCCGCAGGCAGTCCTGGAGCACTTGTGAATGAACTTCCTTGTATGCGGGGAATTCCTTCTTGAAGGCGGGCAATTCATTCTGCTGCATGGCATAGGTGATGGTTTTGCCCTCTCGGTTGTAGGCGGTATCCCGTTGTTCCTTGGCTCGATTGTACAGCTTCCGGCACAAGTCCAACGTTCGAATCATGAGCTGTTCCTGTTCGGGAGTCGGATAGAGTCGAAACTGAAACGTAATCTGCACGAAGGACCACCACCTTAACGGGAACGTATATTCCTACTTTATCACAAAAACCTCCGTCAGTCGTCTCTCTCTTAGAAAATAAGACAACATTTTTTTGACGATGGACGACTCAGGCAATAGCCAAGTGCATGTAGGCTTCGCCTAACCAAGATTCATCCCCTACCTGCAGAGGAAGGGGACTTCTCTCGGAAACATGTTAAATTTCCAGCATATACTAAAAAGAGCCTTTGCTGCTCAAACAACAAAAGCTCTTTAAGGGAAGCTGTGGACACCCACAGCGCGCTAATGATCAGTCTTTCAAAGAAGCGAACCCACCGAGGCGGCCAACCTAAGCGGTGGGTTTTCGCTTGTTACGCTTGCGTTTCCACATGCGGAGAAGCTTCCAGTCTCTCTTTACTAGCCTTAGTGCCCCATGTCCTCCGCAGCGCGGAACATGGGGCACTCGCTTTTTATGTTCGCAGGCCGGCCAACTCTTCCGGCTTGTAGATCCCGGTCTCGGTCACGATCGCTGTGATCAGTCTGGCCGGGGTGACGTCAAAGGAGGGATTGTACACTTTGATCCCATCTGGCGCCACCTGCTTGCCCAACCCGTGGGTGATCTCTTCAGCCGGCCGCTCCTCGATCGGGATTTCCGCACCGGTCGGCGTGTCCAGATCGATCGAAGAAAACGGAGCCGCGACGTAGAAGGGGATGCCGTGAGCGTGGGCCAATACCGCTACGCCATACGTCCCGATCTTGTTGGCGACATCGCCGTTGGCTGCCACCCGGTCCGTTCCGACGATGACTGCCTGCACCCTTCCTTGAGCCATGACGGTTGCCGCCATATTGTCGCAGATCAGCGTCACATCGATCCCCGCGCTCTGCAGCTCGTAGGCGGTCAAGCGCGATCCCTGCAGGACGGGGCGTGTCTCGTCTGCGTACACCCGCAAATTCCAGCCCCGCTCCTTCGCCAGGTAAAACGGAGCCGTCGCCGTCCCGTAGGCGGCCGTTGCCAGCGAGCCGGCGTTGCAGTGGGTCAGGACCCCGATCCCGTCCTGCAGCAAGGTCAGCAGGTTCTCACCGATCGCGCGGCAGACGCGCTCATCCTCTTCCTGAATGGCCAGCGCCTCCGCCAGGACAGCCTGCTTGATCTCTTCGATCGGCTTGCCCTCTTCCTGCCTGACCCGCGCCTTTACCCGGTCTAAAGCCCAGAACAGATTGACCGCCGTCGGTCGGGAGGAGGCCAGATAGTCGGCTTGTTCTTCGACGTGCCGCCAAAAATCGCCAAAGTTCCCTGCCGTGCTCTCCCTGATGCCAAGGTAGAGTCCGTAAGCCGCAGCCATGCCGATGGCAGGCGCGCCCCGCACCTGCAGGTGGCGGATCGCCTCCCAAACTTGCTGTACCGTCGTCTGCTGCAAATAGACCTCTTCGACTGGTAAACGGGTCTGATCGAGGAGCCGCAGATGATCTCCCGCCCATTCCAGCGGCACCAAACGTTTTGCCGCACTACTCATAAGACTGCCTCCTGTCCAAACGCTGCCGTCACCCGGCATGCGAGATCGCTGATGTCAGTGCTGCCTTTTAACGAGCGGCGCTCCAGGATCAGAGCCTGCCCGATCGCCAGCGCCAGCCGCTCTGCATCGGCCCGGGCCGCATCGTCCTGAATGCTGTTCAGGTCGGCAACTCCGGCCAGCCCGATCACTCGGCGAAGCATCTTGCAGCCGGCATACCCTGCGCTGTCAGCCAGCAGGTTGACCACGTACTCCTGCCAGAATCCTTCTACATGGGCACTGCGCTCTTTTGCCTGGCGATGCCAGAGTTGCACAAATTGCGAGACGAATTCTTCCCAAACGTTTTCCGCCGTCTCCAGGAGGTATTTCCGGTACTCCTTGCGCTGTTCCTGATCGCTTTGCAAGCCGGACTGGGCGGCGTAATTGAGCAGCAGGTTGGCGATCACGGCACCGATGTCAAAGCCGATCGGCCCGTAGTAAGCAAACTCCGGATCGATCACCTTCGTGCTCGTTTCCGTGACGAAAATGCTGCCCGTGTGCAAATCGCCGTGCAGCAGCGCCTCCGCCTTCGTCAAGAAGCCGTACTTCAGATGGGCAATCTCCCGCTTTAATTCCGCGTTGTTCCAGATCGCTTCCACTTCCTTGCGGATCAGCGGGTTAAAATTGTTGGTTGGAGCATCTTCATAAGGATCAGTAAAGACCAAATCCTCCGTGATTTTGCACAATTCCGGATTGATAAACTTCCCTACCAGCGCTTTTTTCTCGAACGGGTCGCAGCCCAGGTCGGAAGTAAAAAACAGCGTATGGGCTATAAAACGTCCGATGTGCTTGGCAAACAGCGGATAGCGGTTGCCCGCGATCAGCCCTTGGCGCATGATCACGTGGTTGCTCAAATCCTCCATCACCGTCAGCGCCAACTCGCTGTCGTAGTGATAGACCAGCGGAACCAGCCCGGGTGCCAGCTTGTGCTGAATCTTCAAAGCTTCACTCTCAATCCGGGACCGGTCCAGCGTCAGCGGCCAAGACTCGCCGACGACTCGGGCATACGGCAGCGCTTGCTTGACGATCACACTCTTATCCGCTCGATCATCTCGGATGTGAAATACCAGGTTCAGGTTGCCGTCGCCAATCTCACGGCTTGTCAATGCGGCATTACGGTCAAATAGATCAGGCAAATTCCTGACGTATTCAACGGCTTCTTGTTCAGACAACGGACGATAAGCCATATCCTCTCTTGCTCCCTTCGGCTGATAATCAATCAAAAATGAAAAAAAACGACCTCTTCCCCGGAGAGAAGAGGTCGTTGTATCCAGTAGTCAACGTTATTCCCCTTATCTTCCAGAATTGTTTGTTTCTGCAGGATTTAGCACCGTGCATTGCGACTGTTGTGATCTGTCGAAATGTCGGTTGCCGGGTTTCATCGGGCCAGTCCCTCCACCGTCTCTGGATAAGGTCATCCAAGTCGTATGTGATTGTTAGTTGAATCTTACACAGTGGAGCAGCATCTGTCAAGATTCTTCCGCACGCATTTCAACTGGCAGCAGCGGGGCGGCAAACTCAGGCTTGACGCTTGCAGTTAAACGTCATATGATTTTACTAGCAACAGCGAAAGTGACAAACGTATACTTCCATAAACTCTTATCGCGAGATGGCTGAGGGACTGGCCCGATGATGCCCGGCAACCGGCGCGCTGCTTTTCATAAAGTGCGAAACGGTGCTAAATCCTGCAGAACCGCATGTGGTGCGGCTTCTGAGAGATGAGAGGAGAACGCTTGGAAACCCTGCCGCCTCTCCTCTCGTAGGCGGTTTTTTTATTGTCTTATATCCGAAAGGAGGCCTG
Organism: Brevibacillus sp. B_LB10_24; assembly: GCF_046036945.1. NCBI lineage: Bacteria > Bacillati > Bacillota > Bacilli > Caryophanales > Paenibacillaceae > Brevibacillus > Brevibacillus sp. B_LB10_24. The sequence continues at coordinate 4,108 of NZ_JBJQOQ010000013.1, forward strand.
CGCACGTGAATGAGGAACGCATCCTGGTCACCTACTTGACGCAAGCGAAAGATCTGGAAAAAAAGGCTGCTGCCATTGCTGTCGGCATGACCGTAGGCTCGTGGACCGACCTGCCCGCGGCCAAACAAGCGGAACTTCGCCCATATCTCGGCGAGCCGGCCGGCACCGAGCCGCTGTCCGTGCTTGAAAACGGCGAAACCCGCGGCCTGATCACCGTAAGCTACCCGGTTCGCAACTTTACCAAAGACATCCCCTCGCTCTTGACCGGTATATTCGGAAAGCTGTCGATGGACGGAAAAATCAAGCTGATCGACGTCCAGTTCCCGCCTTCCTTTACATCCGCCTTTCCCGGCCCCAAGTTCGGAATTGACGGACTGAGAGAGCTGACAAAGGTTCACGGACGGCCGCTCTTGATGAGCATTTTCAAATCGTGCCTGGGCCTTCCTTTTGACGACTTGAAAACGCAATTTCGCGCACAGGCGCTAGGCGGCGTCAACCTGATCAAGGACGATGAAATCTTCTTTGCCGACGACCGCGCCCCGTTCCTCGAACGCATATCCGCTTTCGGGCAAATCGCCAAAGAAGTCGAGGCAAAGACCGGCAAACCCGTTCTCTACGCTGCCAATCTGACCGGCCCGAGCCACCAGCTGCCGGAAAAGGCAAAGCGGGCGGTCGAAGCGGGAGCCACCTGCCTGTTGTTCAACGTGTTGGCATATGGCTTTGACGTGCTGCACCGCCTGGCTGCCGATCCCGACATCACCATCCCGATCATGTCCCATCCGGCATTGGCGGGAGCCTATTACCCTTCGCCCGACTACGGCATCGCCACGCCGCTTTTGCTGGGCAAACTGATGCGGCTGGCCGGCGCCGACCTGGTCTTGTTCCCGTCGCCGTACGGCAATGTCGCCCTGGATAAGTCGGATGCGCTCAAACTGGCAGACAGTCTGACGCAGCCGCATCAGACGTTGAAGCGTCCCTTCCCTGTGCCGTCTGCGGGGATTCATCCCGGCCTTGTGCCCCAGCTCTATGCCGATTTCGGCGTCGATCAAGTGGTCAACGCAGGCGGCGGTATTCACGGCCATCCGGGCGGTGCCACTGACGGAGCAAAAGCGTTCGTCGCGGCGATCGATGCTGCCGTCAGCGGAATTTCCCTCGAGGAAGCTGCCAGACATTCCGAACCGTTGGCGATCGCGCTAGAGAAGTGGGGTGGCGCCAAGTGAGCAAGCAAATTATCCTGTTCTGCGACTTTGACGGCACGATCACGGAAAAGGACAACATCGCTGCGATCATGCGCCGTTTTGCCCCGCCGGAAGCGGAACCCCTGATGCAAAAAATCCTGACGCAGCAGATGAGCATCAGAGAAGGAGTCGGCCAATTATTCGCCATGCTGCCTTCTGCTTTAAAAGATGAGATCGTTCAGTTTATCGTCAAAGACGCGAAGATTCGCCCAGGTTTTGAACAGTTCGTCCGTTTTTGCGACGAGGCGGGCATTGAGCTTTTGATCACCAGCGGCGGCATCGACTTTTTCGTCTACCCCATCCTCGCCCGCTTCCAGCTGGAAAATCGGATTTACTGCAACGGCAGCGATTTTTCGCAGGATCGGATCACGATTACCTGGCCGCACCGCTGTGATGAACACTGTTCCAACGACTGCGGCATGTGCAAAACAGCGATCATCCGCGGTTATGATTCCAAGCGTTATCAGCGCATCGTAATCGGAGACAGCATTACTGATCTGGCGGGGGCAAAAATCGCCGATTTTGTCATCGCCCGCTCTCTCTTAGAACAGAAATGCCAAGAGCTGGGCTTGCCTTACCAGCCGTTCGCGACGTTTTACGATGTGATTCATATTCTGCAAAACTTGCAAACAATTGAGGAGGTGAAACTGTCATGATGACAACGACTACTCTCGAACAGCGCACAGATGCTTTTCGGCGTCTGGACGAGGCGAAGCTGAACTTCGCCAAACGTGACTGGTTTCCCGGGACCAGCGGCAATCTCTCCATTCGATTGTCCGATCAACCGCTTCGTTTCGCGGTCACAGCCAGCGGCAAAGACAAGACCAAGCTGACAGCAGAGGATTACCTGATCGTCGACGGCGACGCCGTACCCGTGGAGCCTACTTCCTTGAAGCCGTCTGCGGAAACCCTGATCCACGCTGTGGTCTACAAGCGGATCCCGGAGGCTGGAGCCTGCTTTCACGTCCATACGCTGGGCAATAACCTGATCTCCGAGCTGTACTTTGGCCACCGGGCGTTTTCGATTCAAGGTCAGGAATTGATCAAGGGCCTCGGGATCTGGGAAGAAAATGCATCCATTACTGTTCCGATCGTGGAAAATTACGCTGACATTCCCAAACTGGCGGCTGCGATTGACAAAGTGATTACCGCGGAGGTTCCCGGCGTGTTAATCCGCAACCACGGCATTTACGCCTGGGGGAAAAACGATTTTGAAGCGAAGCGCCATTTGGAGTCGTTTGAATTTTTGTTTGAGTACCAACTGCGTTTGCTTCAGCTGCGCAGCGCCGTCGCTCCGGCACAGGCCAGCGTCTAACCAATCCATAAAGGAGGATGTAAAAAATGGCAAAGGTTCGTTTTCACGACACCAATGAGTACATCGAGGGCAGAGAAGCTGTCGAGAGCTTCCTCTCCTCCCAGGAAGTCATCTACGAACACTGGGGCGTTGACCGTCTGAATGACCGCCAGCGCAACGACTACGATCTAAGCGATGAGGAAAAGAACGAAATCGTCGAAGCGTTCCGCAAAGAGATTGACGACATCAGCACCCGCCGCGGATACACGACCGCCGACCTCATCATGCTTTCAGACAAGACGCCCAATTTAGACGAGTTGCTGAAGGTTTTCCTCGGCGAACACCACCACACTGACGACGAGGTTCGCTTTTGCGTTGACGGACATGGCATTTTCGCCATCAAAGGAAAAGATGGCCGCTATTTTGACGTTGAGCTCTCCGCCGGGGATTTGATTTCGGTTCCTTCCTACTACCGCCATTACTTCACCCTGATGGACGACCGCAAGATCAAGGCGATCCGCTTGTTCATCACACCGGCCGGCTGGCAGGCCATCTACGAAGAACCGTCCGTACAATAAGCCCGAATAAAACGCTGGAGTCTTGCAGAAGTGCACTTCTCCAGCGTTTTTTGTACCGCTTGCTGGATGGCCAAAAAGTCCCTTCATACACGCCGAAAACGGGGATAAGCTATATCTGCAAGGACAACAAATCAACAATGGAAAGGTGGTACCAACAGTGAAAAAGATTGTTTCGATCGCCCTTGCTGTTTGCTTTGTGTTCACCTCGGCTTCGGCATTTGCCGAACATCAACCTGGCCATCCAGGCAAGCACAATGTACAGACGAAGTCCACAAAAACCCATAAAATTCATACCAAAGCAAAAACCCACAAAATTCATACCAAAGCAAAGACCACCAAAAAGCTTCATATCAAGGAAGCTCCGGGAATGCCTAGCACCGGTCTGGGCGGAACGAGCAACTAAAAGAGGGATCTTCCCTCTTTTCCTACGTTTTATGGGGAAGCGTGAACAATGCTGAAACACTTGTGTCTCATCCTGGTGCTTGCCCTATTGGTTTTGCCGGGCTGCACTTCAGCGCCCCCGCCTTCAGCGGTTGAACAGCCACCGATTGAATACCAGCAGAGCCTGCCGGAAGCAGGCAGCGCAGCGGAACCGCCAGATATGGCACAGCCGGCTCCAGCACTCCCCATGGAGATGACTCAACCGGCTCCGACACCGCCTGTACAGATAGCGGCGCCCGAACCTCTTTCGAAAAAGCCGCCTGCTAAGCGAGTCGGAATCACCCCTGCCCGTCTGGAAATCCCGGCCATCAAACTCAACGCTCCCGTCGAGCCGGTCGGAGTATTGGAAAATGGGCAGATGGGCGTACCGAAGGCGTTTGATCGCGTCGGTATCCTCATGCCGTGGACAAAACCGGGAGAGAACGGAAGTGCGGTCATTGCAGGCCATCTGGATCACTATACGGGACCGGCCGTGTTTTACGGCCTGAAGAAGCTGAAGCCGGAGGACAAAGTGATTGTCTCAGATAAAAATGGCCGGAAATTAAACTTTGTCGTCAAGTCGGTGGAATTTTTTCCTGCTGCCAAGGCTCCGCGGCAGCGAGTATTCGGAGAGTCGGACACCCCCCGGCTGAATTTGATCACGTGTGCAGGCAAATTTAATAAAAAGACGCAGCAACATTCGCAGCGGTTGGTCGTATTTACCCAACTTGCCGAAGAACAAGAAAAAGCTGGGGAATAGTCCCCCAGCTTCACGTCATTTAGACTGCATACCCGTCTGCTTTGATCACCCGGTCGGCAATCGTTCGCTTCAAGTGAATGACATTCACCGGATTGCGGCGAGCCAGCTTTCTCAAAATGGACAGCCGCAGGCGCAACTCGTCTCCTTCCTCCATCGCCGCCAGCGCTTCCTTCGCCCACGCCTCCACCTTGTCAAACGCTTCGTGCACGAAGACGGTGGTCAGCTCCCATTTGTGCTGTTCCTTATCTGTACCGTTTATCCCAAAGGCCTTTTCTGTCCGCTTGACAACGCTGTCCATGGCATAAAGCTGGATAATCGTATCGGCGACAAGTGACAGCAGTTCCTGTTCTTTGGCAAGAGCCTGCTGGTATTTCCTCATGGCCGAACCGGCCACCATCAAGATGATTTTGCGGGTCATCGCCAACAGGTGCTTCTCAGCCGCCAGCGGCGCCTCTTCTACCTCTGCCGGATAGTATTGCAGCAGTTCCTCCTGCAGCCTGGCCGCCTCCGCGAGCAGCGGCAGCTCTCCCTTCATCGCTTTTTTGGCCAGCATGTCGGGTATCAGCAGGCGATTAATTTCATTGGTTCCTTCAAAAATACGGTTGATTCTGGAGTCGCGGTACATATGCTCGATCTCATACTCAGACATAAACCCGTAGCCGCCGTGAATCTGCAGACCTTCGTCCACGCAGTAGTCCAGCATTTCTGAGCCGAACACCTTGTTAATTGAGCACTCAATCGCATAATCGGCAATCGCCTTTGCCGCTTCGCCGCCGATTTCCGCTTTTTCCCCCAGCGCAGACATCGCGGAATCAAACAAGCCAACGGTGCGGTAGACGGAGCTTTCGGCGGCGTAGAGCTTGATCGCCATATTGGCCAACTTGTTTTGGATCAGAGGAAAATTGGCTATCGCGGTTTGGAATTGCTTCCGGCCTTTTGCGTATGTCGCCGCAAGCTGAAGGGCGTGCTTGGCTGATCCGACAGTCCCCAATGCCAGCTTGTAGCGTCCGATATTGAGGATGTTAAAGGCAATCACGTGCCCCCTGCCCGGCTCGCCCAAGAGATTTTCCACCGGCACCGGGACGTCCTGCAGGATGACGGTCCGCGTCGACGAGCCCTTGATCCCCATCTTCTTCTCTTCCTGCCCAAAGGAGACGCCGGGAAACGTCCGCTCGACGATAAACGCCGTAAACTGTTCGCCGTCGATCTTGGCGTAGACGATGAATACATCGGCAAAACCGCCGTTGGTAATCCACTGCTTTTCTCCGTTGAGAATGTAGTGTTTGCCGTCCGCGGAGAGGCGGGCCACCGTCTTGGCGCCGAGCGCATCAGACCCGGAGCCCGGTTCAGTCAGACAGTAGGCCGCCAAGCGGGCGCCTGAGGCCAGATCAGGCAGGTACCTGCGCTTTTGCTCTTCGCTGCCAAAGTAGACGATCGGCAGGGAACCAATGCCCACATGTGCCCCGTAGCTTATCGCAAAGCTGCGGGCGAGTGCAAATTTCTCCGTGATCAATGCCGAGCTTACCTTGTCCAGTCCCAGGCCTCCGTACGCTTCCGGCACGTCCGCGCCGAGCAGCCCCAGCTTTCCCGCTTCCTTCAACAATTGGACCGAGAGATCAAAATGCTGTTCCTCGATTTCATCCAGACGCGGGCGAACCTCGTGGATGATAAAATCCTCTGTCGTTTTGGCAATCATCCTATGTTCTTCGGAGATGTCCTCGGGTGTAAACACTTCCTCGCACGACCCGGTATCAATGAGAAAACTGCCGCCGCGAATCACGTTACTTTTCGTTTCCGCCATCTCATTCACTCTCCTTCACAAGAGACTGTCAAAGCAGTTCAAACACACCTGCCGCTCCCATGCCGCCGCCGATACACATCGTCACAACTCCGTATCTGCCGCCCTGCCGCCGAAGCTCCTGAAGCAGGGAAACAGTTAGTTTGGCGCCAGTGCAGCCGAGCGGATGTCCCAGGGCAATCGCTCCGCCGTTGACGTTTATCTTCGCCGGATCCAAGCCCAGTTCGCGGATCACAGCCAGAGACTGCGAGGCGAACGCTTCATTCAATTCAAACAGATCCACATCGGCAACAGATAATCCCGCCATCTTGAGCGCTTTGGGAATCGCCACGACTGGACCGATCCCCATGACGTCGGGATCGACGCCCCCTACCGTAAACGAGCGGAAGCGGGCAAGCGGTGCAATCCCCAGCTCAGCAGCTTTGTCGGCAGACATGACCATAACGGCTGCCGCTCCGTCACTCGTCTGCGAGGCGTTCCCCGCTGTAACTGTGCCCTGCGGGTGAAATACCGGCTTCAGCTTGGCTAATCCTTCCACAGTCGTGTCGTAGCGAACGCCTTCGTCTGTATCAAACTGAAATTCCTTTACATGCACCGCTCCATCGTCGTCGACGTGGTGCTGCTTTACCTGCAAAGGCACGATTTCTTCAGCAAATTTTCCTTCCCTGATTGCCGCCGCTGCCCGGCGATGGCTTTCCGCCGCGAAGGCATCCTGGTCTTCCCGGCTCACCTGATAGCGCCGCGCCACCTCTTCCGCCGTATGTCCCATGCCCATATACGCTTCGGGCATCGTCTCCACCAGCGTCGGATTCAGCGCCACTTTGTGCCCCAGCATCGGCAGCAGGCTCATGCTCTCCACTCCGCCGGCGACGATGACGTCAGCTCCGCCGGCGATGATCTGCTGTGCCGCGTAGGCGATCGTCTGCAGCCCGGAAGAACAAAACCGGTTAATCGTGATACCTGGCACAGACGTCGGCAATCCGGCGCGAAGCCCGATCAGGCGGGCCATATTCATGCCCTGCTCGGCCTCTGGAACCGCTGTCCCCATGATCACGTCCTCGATCAACGCCGGATCAAGAGCAGGCACCCGGCGCAGCAGGTCGCCGACTACAGCCGCTCCCATATCGACCGGGTGCACGTCCCTCAGGCTGCCCCGTTTTGCTTTGCCCACCGCGGTCCGCGCCCCGGCGACGATGACTGCTTCTCTCATGCTCTCTCCTCCTTGCAATCTGATCAGTTGCGCAGCGCCTTGCCCTTGGCCAGCATGTGCTGCATCCGCTGCTGCGATTTCTGCGTCTTGATCAAGTCCATAAATGCCTGTTTCTCCAACTCCAGGATGTACGCTTCACTCACTTCCGTACCGGCTGGCAGACTGCCTCCCGACATGACGTAGGCCAGCTTGCTGGCGATCAGCTCGTCATGTTCACTGATCAGCCCGCCGACCCGCATTGAGTACAGATTTTGCCGCAGGTTCGCGTAGCCGGTCTCGCCGATCACGCGGATTTTTCGCGGCTGGCGCGTCCTGTATCCGGCTTTGTCCATGGCCAGCACAGCCTGCTTGGCGTCGTAGAGCAGGTAATCGGGATGAATGCTGATGCCGTCAGTCGGACGCAGGTAGCCGAGCTGGACGGCCTCGTGGGCGCTCGTCGAGACTTTGGCCAGCGCAATCGTTTCAAAGGCCCTGACTACGAACGGGAAGGGATCGACGGGAAACGTTCCTCCCTGCGGAACGTTCTCCATGGCGCGAAACAGCATCTCCGCTGTGCCGCCGCCTGCCGGAATCAGTCCCACCCCGGCCTCAACCAGCCCCATATAGGTCTCGGCAGAAGCCTGTACGCGATCCGCCAGATAGCATAGTTCCACGCCCCCACCCAGTGTCATGCCGAACGGCGCGGCGACCACAGGACGTCCCATTTGCCTGAATGCCTGTTTCACCGCATGAAACTTTTTCACCAAAAGCTCCAGCTCCGGCCAGTTTTCGTCCTGTGCCTCGACCAGCGCCATCGCCAGGTTCATGCCGACGCAAAAATTCTTGCCCTGATTGCCGATGACCAGTCCGAGGAAGTCCTGCTTGACCACATCGATTGCTGTATTCGCCATGTGCAGGATGTCCATGCCCAAAGCGTTGTTCGGGGAGGTTAATTCCAGGCAGGCGACTCCGTCCCCTAAATCGATCAGCGCAGCCCCGGCGTTCTTCCTGATCAGTTTCCCCTGCTCTTTTAACGCTGCAAGGTTGATTATCTGCTTGTTCTCCTCGATCAAGGCGTATTTGCCGCTGATCGCAAAAGCTGCGATACGGCCGTCTGTGTACTCGTAAAAGCTGGTTTTCCCGCTTGCCAGCAGTTCTTCGACCAAGGGCGGGATCGCTTCCCCCTCCGCCCGCATCCGGGCGACCGACTTCTCGACGCCGAGGGCATCCCAGGTTTCAAACGGCCCCAGTTCCCAGCCGAAGCCCCACTTCATCGCCCGGTCGATGGCGACGATGTCGTCAGCGATTTCTCCCACTTTGGCAGCCGAGTAAAGCAGTACCTTTTTGAACAGGTTCCAAATAAACTGACTTCCTTTGTCGCTGCCCCAGGCCAGAGTCCTGAGCTTCTGCGGCAAGTCTTTGGACGATTTGGCCGCTGCCAGCGACGGAAAGTTCACCTTGACGCGCGGACGGTATTCCAGCGTCTGGTAGTCGATGGCCAAGATCTCTTTGCCTGCGGCTGTCTGTTCCTGTTTAAAGAAGCCTTGCCCGCTCTTTTGCCCGATCCAGCCCTTTTCCACCATACGCAAGATGAATTCGGGCACTTCAAAAACAGCTTGCTCCGCCGGATCGCCGCTTTTCTCCTGTACGTTGCGGGCGACGTGCACATACGTGTCCAGGCCGACGACATCCAGGGTGCGAAACGTAGCGCTTTTTGGCCGACCGATGACAGGACCGGTCAGGGCGTCTACCTCATCGACGGCAAGTCCCAGCCGGACCATTTCGTGAATCGACACTTGCAGGCCGTAGGTCCCGATGCGATTGGCAATAAAATTGGGCGTATCTTTGCAGAGGACCGTCCCTTTGCCCAGGACGGTTTCGCCAAACCGTTGCATGAAGCGGACAACGTCCGTGTCTGTCTCGCTGCCGGGAATAATTTCCAGAAGTTTCAGATAGCGGGGAGGATTAAAAAAGTGAGTGCCGAGAAAATGTTTGCGAAACTCGTCAGAACGCCCTTGGCACATCTCGTTGATGGAAACGCCCGAAGTATTGGAAGAGACGATCGCACCTGGTTTCCGGTAAGCCTCGACCGCAGAAAAAACTTGTTTTTTTACTTCCAGGTTCTCTACCACTGCTTCGATGATCCAGTCCGCCTCCGCCAAGAGAGAAAGGTGATCCTCCATATTGCCTACCGTTATCAGAGCGAGATTGGCCCTGTCGTAAAGCGGCGCCGGCTTGGCCTTGAGCAGCCTGTCTTTGCCTGATTGGGCAATCCTGTTTCGCACGGCAGGATGCTCCAGTGTCAGCCCCTTTTTCGCTTCCTCCGCCGTCAATCCGCCGGGGACGACATCCAATAAATACGTCGGAATCCCTGCATTTGCCAAATGGGCGGCAATCCCCGCTCCCATCACCCCGGAGCCGAGCACAGCGGCTTTGCGAATTTTGCGTTCCATCAAGTACCCTCCTTCTTTGCTTTCTCTCATCTTAAGCCTATGTTCTGTTCCCGCACCTCATGTGTTCGCAGCATTTTGAATGAATATTCATTCATTTTTGGTTAAAAAAAACACTCCACTGCCGTCTAGAGAAAAAGCCCCTCTGATTGCGTATTCGTGGAATGTTTTCGCTGCGTTGCAAGGAAATGAATATCTGTTCAGATTTATTCTAAAACATTTAAAATCCTGTTGCAATGCGAATTTACGTCTGCGGTACAAACGTGCCATCCCGCAGCATGGTCAGTTCTCCCAGGATAAAGGCGAGGTCTTCAGACTCCTCCATTTCGCCGCTTTCATCAAGAGCCTCGAGACGGCGCAGCAGGATGTTGGCAAAATCCTGGATTTGCACGGGATGCGCTTCCAGATCGGCTTCGTCAAGCACTTCAAAGCCGGTCATTGCCTCCAGATGCGTACTGATGTGAAACCCGCCGATTTCCCCGAGGTACTCGCGCTTGTTGAGCGGCGATTTTTGCAGTTTGCGCAGCATGCTGACGATGTCATTCGCATATGTGCTGGGAAATACCACTTGATAAAAATGGCGGTTCGCCGACTCCTCTGTTTTGATGATCAACATATCTATGCCATCCAGCTTTTTTGCCTTTTTGCCAATACCAAACATCAATACCACCTCATTGCCGAAATTGATCACACTTTATCCATCATAGTGGTAAAACCCCAAACAAACAACCCCTTCCTCCCGATTTGCCCGGCATATGACGACAGGAAAAAGTTAACGTGGTTATCCTGCCAGCCGCTTCACATGCTAAAAGCAGAAAATAGCCGACAGGTGTGAGGTGGAAAAGATGAGAAAGTGGCTGTTCATCCTCGCTTTGGCTGTCGCCGTATCAGGCTGCGGCGGACAGCAAGGCACGCAGAAGGCCAGCGAGAAAACGAAATCAACCCAGACAAAGAGCAAAGACACAAAAAACAAAGACACGAAAAACAAAGACTCTAAAAACAAAGCCAAAGGAACGAAAACCGCCGGCACGCAGAAGCCTGCTGCGAAAGATGACAAGAAACTGAAGACAACCGCAATCACCAATCTGGACAAGGACAAGTCCGAACTCGTCCTGTTCTTGAATAAAGCCGAACACGTCGTCCAGGACGTCCTCTACGCGGCAGCCGCGCTGCCAACCGGCAAGACGATTACAGAAGACGGTGTGCGCTACCGTCAGCTCCCGCCGGAGTACGACAGCAAGGAAAAGGTGATTGCGCATTTTTCCACGTTTTGGAGCCACCCGCTGGCCGTAAAAATGTACGACAACCTGACGACGCGGATGGAAAACGGAAAATTGTACATCGCCGCCCCGCAAGTCGATTATCCGGTCCTCATCTCCCTGCGCAATACGACGGCAAAAGTTGACCCGTCCGGCATTACTGCTGTGGTGCAAGGTGCAGCTCCGGCCAACTTTGCGGGAAACCAGTCGATTACCTACCACCTGGTTCGCGACCAAAAGACCGGGAACTATGAAATTGACAAGCGGACGGGCGAATACGGCCAAAGAATGTTCCGCTAAATGAATGCCCCCAGGGACTTGACATAATTATTCACCTGGGGGCATAATGATGTCTATATATAAATGGATATCAGTGAACGCGATGATGGGGAATAGTAAAACCGACGCGTCTGGTTTTAGAGAGCGAATTCCGGCGGCTGAAAGGATTCGCCCAGAAGTGGTTTGAACCCGTCCCGGAGCGGCTAGGGATGACCTAGAACAGGATCCTTTCCCCTGTTATCAAGGAAAGCGCCGCGGCATGGGCCCGGCGAAAAGCCGGACAGCTTTGTTTTTTTATCAGGCTGTCAAATAAGGTGGTACCGCGAAAGCAGACCCTTTCGTCCTTATGTGGATGAAAGGGTTTTTTTGTATATCCGGAATAGAAAGGTGAACCGTCAATGAAAAAGCGAATTGTGGTCAAGGTGGGCAGCAGTTCCCTCGCCTCTCCTCTGGGAGGATGCGATCCTGCAAAACTTTCCGCCATCGTTTCCAACATCTCCCGTCTGCATGCGGATGGACATGAAACTGTACTGGTTTCTTCCGGGGCGGTAGCCAGCGGGTACGCCCAGCTCGGTTACAAACAGCGGCCCCGTACACTGGCGGCCAAGCAGGCAGCCGCTGCCATCGGCCAAGGCATGTTGATGCAGCAGTACGCCGCCTTGTTTGGGCAAAACAACTGCACGGTTGCGCAAATTCTGCTGACGCGGGGGGATTTTTCCGATCAGGAACGCTATCGCCACGCTTTCCAGACTATCTCCCTGCTGCTGTCCCGCAAAGTCCTGCCGATCATCAACGAGAATGACACGGTTTCCGTCGCCGAATTGACGTTTGGCGACAACGACATGCTGGGCGCATTGGTCGCCGGCCTGGTCCACGCCGATCTCTACGTGATATTGACGGATACGGACGGCTTGTACGACAAAGACCCGCGCAAACACCCCGACGCCCGGCGGATTCCCTTTTTGCGGACCGTCACGGCAGAAGCGGAAGCGCTGGCGGGAAGCGCCGGGGCACTTGGGACAGGCGGCATGGCCTCCAAGCTGAAAGCGGCGAAAACTGCCCATTCCCTGGGCATCCCCTGCTTCATCGGCCGGGCAAACGGCGATGACGGCCTGCTGTCCATCCTGGCCGGCGAAGGCGTCGGAACGTATGTAGGCATGACCCAGGAACAGACGAAAAAGTGGAACGTCTCTACGCGAAAGCAGTGGATCGCCCTGCACTCCGCCGTCCACGGCAAACTGCACGTTGACAAGGGAGCTGCCGATGCCCTGCTCAACAAGAACAAAAGCCTGCTGGCAGCCGGCATCCAAAGCGTCGAAGGCTCGTTTTCGGCAGGGGAAGTCGTCGAGGTACTCTGCGGCGATGCGCTGATCGGCAGAGGGATCAGCCGCTACGGAGCAGAAGAGCTGCGCGAAGCACTGCCTTCATCGGAAGGAAACCGGCTTGAAGGCGAAGTGATCAATCGAGACTACTGGGTGACGCTGTTGGCAGTATCCAGTTAGAAAAATAGGAAGAAACCGGAGAGGAGTGTTTTACATGGACAAAGCACAAATACGCGAAGCAGTCGCACTTCAGGCGCAGGCGGCCAAGCAGGCGGCCCGGGACTGGGCATTGCTGCCTGGCGAACGGAAAAACGCCGCGCTCAGGGCCATTGGCGAGCAGCTTCTTACGGATGAAGCAGCCATTCTGGCTGCGAATGAACAGGATCTGCAAGCGGCTGAGGCAAGCGGCCAGCCGGCGAGCTATCTGGATCGGCTGCGGCTCAATCACGAACGGATCCTCGGCCTGGTGCAAAGTCTGGAGGAACTGGCTTCGCTGTCCGACCCGATCGGCAGCACCACGGCCAAGTGGGAGCGTCCCAACGGCCTTGTCATCCAGTCGGTGCGGGTGCCCCTCGGCGTGATCGGGATGGTTTACGAGGCTCGCCCCAACGTTACGGTTGATTCCGCAGCCATCGCGCTGAAGACGGGGAATGCAATCCTGCTCCGCGGCAGCCGCTCTGCCGCCCGGACAAACGTAGCGCTGGCGGCCAGCATCCGCACGGCCCTGCGCTCTCTCGATTTGCCCGAAGAAGCTGTGCAATACATCGCTATCGAACAGCATGAGTCAGTCGATGCGATGTGTACGTTGAACGGATTGATCGACGTAATCATTCCGCGCGGAGGTGCGGCATTGATCAACCGCGTCGTAAAGACATCGACTGTGCCCGTGCTGGAAACCGGGGTAGGCAACTGCCACATCTACGTAGACGAGTCCGCGAACGGTCAAATGGCCGAAGCGATTGCCGTCAATGCCAAGACGAGCCGGCCTTCTGTCTGCAATGCTGCCGAGAGTCTGCTGCTGCATCGTAAGTGGCCGCGTGAACAGCGGAAAGCTCTGCTCCGCTCCCTTTGGCAGGCCGGGGTAGAAATCCGCGCCTGCGAGATAACCAGAGAGGATTTCCCCGAGCTGCAAGAAATCCTGCAGCCCGCACAAGACGAAGACTGGGGCAGCGAGTACCTCGGCATGATCATCTCCGTCCGGACGGTCGAAAGCCTGGAAGAAGCCCTCGCCCACATCGCCAAATACGGAACCGGGCATTCGGAAGCGATCGTCACCGAAAACGACCAGGCTGCCAGACGCTTTCTCGCTGCAGTAGACGCCGCCGCCGTCTACCACAACGCTTCTACCCGTTTTACCGATGGCGGCGAATTCGGCTTCGGGGCGGAGATCGGGATCAGCACGCAAAAGATTCACGCACGCGGTCCGATGGGACTCGAGGCGCTGACCTCGATCAAGTATCAGATCCTGGGCACAGGACAAATACGCTAAAGGAGGAATCCAGATGCAAACCACCTCTTATGAAACCAAACTTCAAACGCTCCGCATCGGTTTCCTCGGTGCCGGATCGATTGTCGAAGCGATGATGGACGGCATGTTAAAAGAAGGACTCCTGCCCGCAGAGCAGATTTGGGTGACCAACCGCAGCAATGCGGAGCGCCTGTCCTACCTGCACGACCAGTACAACGTGTGTGCCGTAAACGACAAAGAACAACTGATTCGCTCGGTCGACCTCCTGATCCTGGGGATCAAGCCCGCCGATGCGGCGAAAGCCTGCCAAGAGCTGCGCGGTCTTGTCCGCCCGAACCAGCTGGTTATCTCCGTCGTCGCCGGTGTATCGACTGAATTGATCGGTTCCTGGCTGGGGACAGACTGTCCGGTCGTCCGGGCGATGCCGAGTACTTCTTCGGCTGTCGGACTATCGACCACAGGGATAGCTCCTGGCCGCTACGCCGACGAAACCCACCTCCAGCTGGCCCGCCTGCTCTTCTCCTCCATCGGCTACGTCCATATTGTGCCGGAGCAGGAGATCGACATCATCACGGGCCTGGCAGCCAGCGGCCCGGCTTTTATCTACTATCTTGTGGAGGCGATGGAGGGCGCCGGAGTGACCGCTGGCCTGTCCCCGGCTATGGCCCGGGAAATGACGGTGCAAACCCTGCACGGAGCCGCCCAAATGCTGATGCAGACGAAGACGGAACCTGCCGTGCTGCGGCAAAAGATTACCAGTCCCGGCGGTACAACCCAGGCCGGCCTGGAAGTGTTGAACCGATACGACTTCCAAAAAGCGGTCAGCTCCGCGATCCTGCGGGCGACAGAGCGTTCCCGCGAGCTGGGAGCCCAGCACGAATAGACTTGGCTTCCATTCTATGTGTGTTATGCTAGTGAGACACCGATTCGTGAGGAGAGGGCATGCATATGGAAGTGTACGCATTATACGGCTCCAGCGGAACAGGCAAAAGCTCGAGTGCGCTGGAGCTTGCCCACCGGCTGGAAATTGAGGCAATCATCGATGACGGCATCCTCATTTACCAGGGGCGAAAGGTGGCCGGTACTTCGGCCAAATACGAAAAAACGAAAATCCAGGCAGTGAAACGGGCGATCTTCTTCTACCCTGACCATACGGAGGAAGTAAAGCGGATCATGGGCCGGCTCCCGATATCTCGGCTGCTCGTCATCGGCACCTCCAAGCGGATGATTGAGCGTATCGTCACGACACTAGAACTGCCTGCTCCCGCCCGGTTCATCTCCATCGAGTCGATCAAACCGGCTCAAGAGATCAAAGCGGCCCGGTACATCCGGGAAACACAGGGAAAACACGTCATTCCCGTGCCGCGGGTCGAGGTGGAAAAGGACTTCTTCCAGCGAATTATCGCGTCTGCCCAGCAGATCTTCTCGACCCGAAAAGAAGTGATCGGCGAGACGACAATCGTGCAGCCTGCTTTTTCCGGCGGGCGCATTCAGGTGTACGAGCACGTGCTAAAAAAAATCGTCCAGGCGGCTTGTCTTCGCTTTACCGAAGTGGCGCAGGTACACAAATCGACCTATACGTTTCATGACCTGCCTCGCCTCTCGGTCAACCTGACGCTGTCCGTTCCCTTCGGCACGGCCATCCGTCCGATCGTCCGCCAGCTGCAGCAGGCCTTGTACGACGAACTTGACTACTGTTTGAATATCGCTCCGGCGTCGATCGACGTTACGATTCAATCTGTACAGATTGAGGCAAGTCTGACATCCAAATAGTTATCTTTCGTTTTAAGGATATCGCTGGGCTCCCTCTCAATTTCCAAAATTTTGGAATAAAAATAGGAAGACGCTAAGGTTTGCCGACCTCGTCTTCCTATTTTCCCTATAGATTTCCGTTTATTTTACCATTTTTGCATTCCAGAAAACTGGTCCTGCGAAGCCCATTATTCCCTCTACCTTGTCCGATGCGCCATATAGGGTTTGGTAGTTACTTAGTATCGTTACAGGCAGATGCTCCTTCCATGCATGCTCTTGCAATTCATTCCATAGTTTCGTCGCTTCCTCTTGGGAAGATGCATCCTTAATGCCCTTCAACAAATCGATCGACTTAGCGTCAGTAATCCCCCCGGCATAAGTAGAGCTAAGATAGAGAAGTTGCGGCGGCGTATTTACGTATGCTGCTCCAGCGACCAATGCATCCCAATCTCCCACTTTACTTTGTTTCTCCTGTACGGTTGGCCAATCATAGACCTCTAACTTCACATTCATTCCAAGCTGTGTTAATTGTTCCTGGATGATAACTGCCGCATTATAAAAATGAGGGTAGTCTCGTGATGTCAAAATCTTGAATTCTTCATTATTATAACCTATTTCCTCTAATATTTTTTTCGCTTTCTCAGGATTTTTCTGGTTATAGAATTCACTGCCTGCATCACTCGCCCAGTTCTTCATATTATAATACATGTACCCGGGTTTTAAATTGTATAGGTCGTCCGTCGTAAAGGTCGCATGCATCACTTTATCTAAATCCAATGCCGTGTTAATCGCTTCCCGCATCTTGAAATTAGATGAAAGACCCTTTTTTTCATTATAGTACATAACGAGTTGGCCATAGTTATCTAAAACCGGTCTCAAATTCGGGGAATTTTTCAATTGTTCATAGTTGTCAAAGTTAATGGTATAAGCAAAGTCATACTTTCCTGTTTGCAGACCAGTCAATCGCGTAGAAGCATCCTTCACAACTTCAAAATATAAATCGTCAATCAAGGCTTCTTTCTTACCAGCCAGTCCATCCGGTTTTCCCTCGGCAGATTGATAGCCATCGTATTTCGTAAAATGAATGTATTGATCCTGTTTCCATTCTACAAATTTGTAAGGGCCTGTCCCAATATATTCAGACACCCCTGAAGGAGTCGCTGCATCAACCACCGATTTCGGCATAATGGCAGCTGCCATATTTGGTGAAGCCATGGCGTCTAAAGCAAGTACGGAGGGCTGCGCTAAATGTAAGACAACGGTGTAATTATCCTTCGCTTCGAAAGCAGCCCCTTCAAAGATTTTGCCCGCTGACGATGACTTCTGTGCCCATCGGGTCATCGAGGCAACGACATCCTCCGCCGTCATCTCATTGCCATTATGGAATTTAACCCCTTTTCTCAAATGAAACGTAATCGTTTTATGATCGTCACTCACGTCATAAGATTCAGCAAGACTAGGTGCGACTTGGTAGGATGAATCGACAGTGACAAGGGTTTCAAAGACCAATCTCGCCATATCACGCGAGACAGCAGTTGAACTAATTGGCTGGTCGATTGTCGGCGGCTGAACGGATAAGGCAATCCTTAATTCTTTCGGTTTGTTATCACTCTTATCACCTGCATTCGTTGCTGGTTCTGAGCCGCATCCTGCGATCACAAGCATCATCGCTAAAACCAGGATGAATATTCTAAGCTTTCTCTTTTTCATTTCCTACATCTCCCCGTTTTGCATTTTTTTTAATGAAGGATAAACCATTAATGCAAATGACAAGCCACAATGTGTCTCTTCAAAACCTCTTTCTTGACAGGTACTTCGGTCTTGCATATATCCATGACAAATGGACAGCGTGTATGAAAAACACATCCGCTTGGAGGAGATAATGGAGAAGGAAGTTCACCCTTTAAGACGATCCGTTCTCTCTTCACCCTTGGGTTGGGCAGCGGTACTGCAGCTAACAGTGCTTTCGTATAGGGATGAAGCGGATTTTCAAATAAGCTGTCGGTGGGCGCTTCTTCAACGAGCCCTCCCAAATACATCACACCGATTCGATCGGAGATATGGCGGACCACACTAATATCGTGGGCAATAAAAAGGTAAGTCAGCTTCATCTCGTTTTGTAATTCCCGCAATAAATTGATGATTTGCGACTGAATGGATACATCAAGAGCAGAAACGGGTTCATCCGCAATCAATATTTTGGGATTCACGACTAAAGCTCTTGCAAGCCCGATCCGTTGCCTCTGCCCTCCGGAAAGCTCGTGTGGATATCGGTAATAATGATCCACTCGCATCCCTACTTTATGCAAGATATCCATCACAATTTCAGTACGTTCTTTTTTATTGCCCATAGAGTGGATCGCTAATGGCTCTTCTAATATACTTCCTATACGCTTGCGGGGGTTTAGAGATGAATAAGGATCCTGAAACACCATTTGCAACTCTTTTCTCATGTTGTGCAGATCTTTACCCGTCAGTCGAAAAATATCTTGATTTTTATAAAACGCACTCCCATCTGTTGGCTCAATCAAACGTAATATCATTCTTCCAGTCGTACTTTTACCACAACCTGATTCACCGACTAACCCAAAAGTTTCCCCCTCATAGAGCTGGAAAGAAACATTATTGACAGCCTTAACGTGTCCTTTTATCCCGCCTAGTGCCCCTTTCACAGGAAAATGTTTCTTTAGCCCTTGAACATCCAGCAATGGGGTTTGGGACTCATCAGTTTGAAGTGGCATACTGCTCTCTCCCTTCGCTTGCTATTTTGTCGGCATGCCAACATCTGACTTTTTGAGATTTTGTAATCGACTTGAGTTCCGGCATCTTCTCTTTACACAAATCATCGGCATAGGGACAACGCGGGGCAAAGCGACACCCTTTCGGAATATTGTCCAGGGCAGGGACAACCCCTTTAATGACATGTAATTTTTGCGAACGATCCCCATCTAATTGCGGTATGGATTTAATCAACCCATTTGTATACGGGTGAAGCGGATTTGTAAATAGACTGTCGGTATCCGCTTCTTCGACGATCTGACCAAGGTACATAACGACAACACGCGAACATATTTCAGCAACGACTCCAAGATCGTGGGTAATAAAGATAACTCCCATCCCGAGATCTTGATTCAATTGGACGATGAGGTCCAGGATTTGCGATTGAATCGTAACATCCAACGCCGTCGTTGGTTCATCGGCTATCAAGAGCTTCGGTTGGCAAGAGAGCGCAAGGGCAATCATCACTCGCTGCTGCATCCCGCCTGATAACTGATGCGGATATTCGTTGACTCGTTTTTCTGGCGCCGGAATCCCAGTAAGTCTTAGCATCTCTACTGCCTTTGCATAAGCTTCCTTTTTAGAAACTTTCTGATGCAGCAAAATAGATTCGGCGATTTGGTAGCCGATGGTGTACACCGGGTTGAGCGAACTGAGAGGATCCTGAAAAATCATCGCAATATAATTTCCACGAATTTCCTGCATCTTATCCGTCGAAAGTTGAAGCAAATTTGTCCCTCTAAAGTTAATTTCACCTTCGTATTGTGCAGTATGCTTTTCATCAAACAGCCTCAAAATAGACTGGGAAGTTACACTTTTTCCACATCCTGATTCCCCAACAACGCCTAATATTTCACCTTCCTCAACATGGAAACTAACCCCATCCACTGCTGTGACACGACCGCGTTCTGTATGAAAATGGGTTTTCAGCTCTTTTACATTTAAGAGAGGCTGTTTATGCACGAAAATCACCCTATCTCGTTTTTTAGCCTGTATCTATTTGATTTATTTTTTTCCTTTGGCAGTGTGTGGATCGATTAAGTCACGAAATCCATCACCTAGCAGATTTAATCCTAATACAGATAAAATAATGGTAATGCCTGGAAATACAGTCATCCACCAAGCATTAAAAATGACCATCTTGCCATCGTATAAAATATTTCCCCAACTTGGATCCGGTGCTGGAACCCCTGCTCCCAAAAAACTCAATGCCGCTTCAATAATAATCGCATCCGCAAAAATAAAAGTGGCTTGAATAACTAATGGCGAAATCGTGTTAGGCAAAATGTGCATCCATATAATCCGCAATTGGCTTGCCCCTTGAGCTTTCATCGCTTCAATATACGTTTGCTCTCGAACAACGATTGCCGCTGAGCGAATGACGCGTGCGATTAAAGGGGTAAACACGATCGTCAATGCGGTAACCACATTTTGGGTATTAGGACCTAACGCTGCCATCAATGCAATGGCTAATAAAATGGCGGGGATGGCCATCAGGCCGTCGCAAATACGCATGAGAATATGATCGAGGGTACGGTAATAACCCGCATATAACCCGATAACCAATCCAAAAAGAGAGGAGAGTGCGGCTACGGAAAAGCCAACTCCCATCGTAACTTTCGCTCCGTATACGATACGTGTTAAGAGATCACGGCCAAATTCGTCGGTCCCTAACCAATGAATGGCATTCGGTGCTTTCAGACGATCCATGACTTCCATTTGATACGGACTATAGGGCACGAGTAATGGCCCAATAAAGGCCAATGCTGTTAAAAAAATAAGAATGAGGCCTCCACTGACCATTTGTTTATTCGTTAAAAGTCGCCGGATAAATAATTGTCTTTGTGATCTTTTTAACTCTTTTTTGATATGGGACTGTTGAGCGATTTCTGCAATGACCTCCATATTTATCCCGCCTTTCTATTTTGAATGTAAACGGACACGAGGATTAATGTAGCCATATAACAAGTCGACGATTAAGTTGATAAATACGTACGCAGCAGTTATAAATAACACGACTCCCTGGATGACGGCATAGTCACGTCGTTCAACCGCATTGATAATCAACTGACCAATTCCAGGAATATTAAAAATCGTTTCTGTTACAACAGCACCAGCCACCAAAGTGCCAAAGGTTTGACCAATCACCGTCAAGATCGGAAGAAAGGCATTGCGCAAGGCGTGTTTGTATATGACCTGATGTTCTTTGACGCCTTTTGCACGAGCTGTTTTAATAAAATTTGCACTAAGAACATCCAACATAGATGTTCGTGTCATGCGCGCTATAATGGCAGCCTGGATGGCACCCAATGATATTGCCGGCATGATGAGGTACTTTAGATGATTCCACAATCCATCACTTAAGGGTTGATAGCCTGCTACGGGCAGCCATTTCAATTGAACGCCGAACAGTAAGATTAAAAAAAGACCAAGCAAAAAACTAGGCACTGCCATCCCCACTAATGAGAGTCCCATAATGGATTGATCGGTCATTGCCCCCCGATTTTTCGCTGCTAAAATACCAGCAGGAATAGCAATCAATAAGGCCACGATCTGAGCCAGAATGGAAAGGGAAAGGGTTGGTACCAGATGACTTGTAATGGAGCTAAATACTGACTGTTTCATAAAATAAGAGTTGCCTAAATCCCCCTGAACAACATGGCCCACCCATTTCAAATATTGTTGAAATACGGGTTGATCAAGACCAAGATTCGTGCGCATTTCCTGGATTTGTTCAGGTGTTGCTTCTTCTCCCAACATAACGGAAGCTGGATCACCAGGAGTGAGATGAATAATCAAAAAGATGACCACTGAAACGACAAATAAAACGGGTATAAGTGAAAGAAAGCGCTTAAATATGTATACATGCAAAGGTAACTCCTCCTTTTGTTAATCAATGTTTGAGCTGCTGCCATACACTGCCTTTCCATTCAATGTTCCCATCGTAATCCAAAGGGAAATACTCCTGATATTTGTTCAACATGCGAGAATATTTCGAAAGTTTTAGTTAGGTATTATTTCCCTCCGGTAATTATAGTATAGTGTTACTTTATTGACAAGATTTAAAATAGTCAAAAACTCACGAATTTAAAGTAATCAATAGTTTTACTTCCATAGTTTCCAAACTTTAGGGACATTATGTACGCCGTGGTATGTTGATCGTTGTCAATACCCACCCCCTGTTTTTTCCACTCATACAAAACTGGGTTTCCTTCCCATACTAGGAGTATCTGCGAATAAGGAGATGACTGTCATGTCTAACCGGTTTCCGCGATTACACCTGGTAGGGTACCCCCTGTTTGCCTTGGGGATGATCCTCTCCCTGCTGTCCCTTCACGGCTTTTCCTCGTCTAAAACCTCCACTGCGTCCACCGGGGTCAAGCTGCAGTCGGTAACGATTACCAGCTCCGGCTTTTTGCCGCAAACATTAAAATACCACGAAGGAGAAAACATTTCCCTCGTGGTAGTCAATACAGACCAACGTCCGCATAACCTCGTCATCAAGTCGCTGCAGATCGAGTCGCCCTCCTTGAAACAGGGGGAAGCGACTACGCTGTCCTTCACGGCAGCCAAGAAAGGCGCTTACTCGTTCTACTCGGACGCGCCGGGCTACCCGGAGGCCGGATATCGGGGGACACTCGTCATTGAGTAGCAGGAGTCCGGCGAAACGGACCGAAGCGGATCAAGAGCAGCGGGATCAACCCCAACACAGTGATCACCGCCGTTATCCCTTCACGGTTGGAAGCAGTTTATCCATATTGACTGTCCGCTTTTTCTCCCATGTCGCAGGATCAGCCTCATCGTACTGTTCGAGGAAGTTGATGACCTCTTTGGTCAACGGCGTCGGCGTAGAGGCACCGGACGTGACGGCTACTTTTTTCTTGCCGTGCAGCCACTCCAGATCCAGTTCAGACAAGTCGCCGATTCGGTAGGCAGGAACGCCGGAGATCTCATCTGCTACCTGGGCCAGCCGGTTGGAGTTGTTGCTGCGCGGATCACCCACGACAATGCACAGGTCTGCCTCCCCTGCCTGCGCAGCTACGGCTTCCTGCCTTACCTGTGTCGCCAGACAGATCTCATTGTGAATTTCCACCTGGGGAAAGCGCTGGACAATCGCATCCATCAGGTGTTTCACGTCCCATTGGCTCATCGTCGTCTGATTGGTGACGATCAGCTTATCCGTCGGGAGCTGCAGCCCCTCGATCTCTTCCACTGTCTGCACCAGGTGGACGCGGTCAGGAGCGATGCCTATGGCCCCCTCCGGTTCCGGGTGCCCTTTTTTGCCGATGTAGATGACGTGGTAGCCCTCCGCCACTTTTTCTCTGATCAAATCATGCGTTTTCGTTACGTCCGGGCAGGTGGCGTCGACGATCGTCAAACCTTTTTCCTTTGCCCGCTTGCGCACTTCAGGCGATACGCCGTGCGCCGTAAAAATGACGGTCCCTTTGTCGATTTGCTCCAGCAAGGCCAGACGGTCCTCGCCATCCAGCGTGATAATGCCTTCTTTGCGAAATGCCTCGACCACATGGGCATTGTGTACGATCATGCCGAGAATGTGGATCGGGCGCGGAAGATCAAAATTTTTCGCCGTCGTCAGCGCCAAAACCATCGCGTCGACAACGCCGTAACAGTATCCTCGCGGCGAGATTCGAATCACTTCCATCAGGCAGCCCTCCTTCCCCTTTATTATACCTCTTCCCGGGCGGCGCGCTTGATTTCGTAGACTTTTAGATTATTGTAAACAATCTGCAGAAGCGGTGCGCTCACTCCGTGCTGCTCAGCCAAACGGAGCAGGTACCCCTGCAAGTGATCCGCTTCGACAGGCAGCCCCTTTTCCATGTCGCGCAGCATTGATGATTTCATTTTATATCCTTGTTTTCCAAAAGTATCCATTTGTTTATCGACAATCTGGCTGTCAATCGACGCTCCCGTCGCGCGGATCACGGCGGCTGTCTCCTCAAACAATTGGCGAGTCAGCTCCGGGCCGTACTGCGACTCCCGGATCGGTCCGACAGCGGCCTGCATGAGCGTCGTCATCCCTGACATCGTCGCGATGAACATGTACTTGTGCCACATCTCCCGCACGATATCTTCACTCAAGACGTAGCTGGCGTTGGCGTCGGCGAACAGCTCTTCCAGCGCCTCTACCCTGGATGAGCGGCCGCCCCGCCACTCTCCGTACAGCAACCGGTGGACAGGACTTGTCTGAATGACGTCCCCGTGCTCGTTCAACGTCGATTCGATAAAGCAAAGACCGCCCAGCACGCGTTCCTCGCCAAACCTTTGCTGCAGCAGCTCCATGTGGGCGATGCCGTTTAAAAGCGGTAAAATCAAGCTGTGCTCTCCCACATAGGGGGCGACACTTTCCACGGCTGCCAGCAGTTGTTCGCTGCTGTACGCCTTAGTCGACAACATGATGAGATCGTACGGCTCTACTGCCTCACCGCTGGTGATCACGTTCGGCTCCAGACGGACATCGCCGTGGACGCTCTCGATTCGCAGGCCTCTCTCCGCCAACTGCTGCTTCCGTTTCTCCCGGACCAAAAAAGTCACGTCCGCTCCCTTTTCAGCCAGTCGTCCGCCAAAATAGCCGCCTACCGCTCCGGCTCCCAGCACGAGTACCTTCATCAGAATCCCTCCTATTTATGATCTGCGCCCACCGCTTCGCTGATCGTGGCAAAGCCGTCCCGCTCCATCAACTGCAGCAGCCGCTTGTTGATTCGCTTGACGATGCCCGGCCCCTCAAAGATCATCCCGGTATAGACCTGCACCAAGCTGGCCCCGGCGCGAATTTTTTCGTAGGCGTCATCCCCGGTAAAAATCCCGCCGACGCCGATGATCGGCAGTTTGCCGCCTACCTCCTGGTAAATTTCGCTGATCCATGCCGTCGAACGCTGGGTCAGCGGCCTGCCGCTCAGACCTCCGGCTTCATCGGCGTGGACGCGTTCAGACAGACCGTCGCGGGATAAAGTCGTGTTAGTCGCGATTATCCCGGACATTTTTTCTTCCAGCGCGACGCGGATGACATCGTGCATCTGTTCATCCGACATGTCAGGCGCTACCTTCAACAAAATCGGCTTGGCCTTGACTCCCCTCTTCTCCAGCTCCGTCGCTTTGCTGCGAACCCGGCGCAGCAGTTCCCGCAGGCTTTCTGTCTGCTGCAGGTCGCGAAGATTCGGCGTGTTGGGAGAGCTGACGTTGATCACGAAGTAATGGCCGTAGCGGTACAACATGTCCAGGCACTTTTCATAGTCATCGGCCGCCAACTCGTTTGGCGTCGTCTTGTTTTTTCCAATATTTACGCCGACCGGTACGTCGGCAAACGCATAATCTATCAAGCTTTGGGCGGCGATATACGCTCCCTTGTTGTTAAACCCCATGCGGTTGATCACCGCTTTGTCATCCACCAGGCGAAACAGGCGCGGGCGGCTGTTTCCCGGCTGGGCGATCGGCGTAATCGTCCCTGTCTCGATGAATCCAAATCCCAGCGCCGCCAAAGCGAGGTACACCTCTGCATTTTTGTCGTATCCCGCTGCCAGTCCGACAGGGTTAGGAAACTTCAACCCCCATAACTCAGTCGCCAAACGTTTGTCGCGAAACCCGTACAACAGCCGCATCAAGGCCGTCCCCGCCGGATTCTTCTGAGCAAGGTGCAGCGCTTCGATGGTCTTTTCATGTGCTTCCTCCGGGTCAAGCCCAAACAGATACTTCTTCATTAGTTGGTACAAGTTTAGCCCACTCCCTGTTGCATTTTATCTGCCTTAGAGCATACCACATTCCACATTAATAGAAAACAAAAACAGGACCTCACCCGAGTAAGCGGGGTGGGTCCTGCCTGATTGTATCAAGGCCTGTTCTTAATTTTTTACCAGCAAGACATCTTGAATGGAATGATATGGCAATCCGTGCGCTTCCGCCACTGATTTATAAACGACTTTGCCATCGATGACGTTTACGCCCTTGGCCAGAGCAGCGTTTTGGATGACGGCATCTCGGTACCCTTTGTTGGCGAGTTGGAGAGCGTATGCCATCGTCACATTGGTCAGAGCCAGCGTGGATGTACGGGCGACTGCACCAGGCATATTGGCTACAGAGTAGTGGATGACGCCGTGTTTTTCGAAGGTTGGGTTGTCATGTGTGGTAATCCGGTCGCTGGTGGCGATGCAGCCGCCTTGGTCGATTGCCACGTCGACGATGACCGAACCCGGGGACATCGTTTTGACCATCTCTTCCGTAACGAGACGCGGAGCGCGGGCACCAGGGATGAGCACGGCGCCGATCAGCAGGTCGGCTTTCTTGACGGCATTGGCAATGTTGTAGCTGTTGGACATCAGGGTTTGCACCTTGCCCTGGAACAGGTCGTCCAACTGGCGCAAGCGATCTGCACTGATGTCGAGGATGGTCACGTTAGCGCCCAGTCCCGCAGCCATTTTAGCCGCGTTGGTACCGACGATTCCGCCTCCGACAATCACGACTTCGCCCTTCGGCACGCCCGGAACGCCGCTCAACAAAACGCCTTTTCCGCCGTAGATTTTTTCCAGGAACTGCGCACCGATCTGCACGGACATGCGTCCTGCAACCTCACTCATCGGCGTGAGCAGCGGCAGAGCACCGTTGTCCAACTGAATGGTTTCATATGCAATCGCGATGACCTTCTTGTCCATCAGGGCTTTGGTCAACTCCGGCTCCGGCGCGAGGTGCAGATAGGTAAAGAGGATCAGTCCTTCGCGGAAATACTGGTATTCGGACGCGATCGGTTCTTTTACCTTCATCACCATATCCGCTGCCCAAGCATCTGCTGCCGACGGGACGATTTTTGCTCCTTCGGCGGCGTAGTCGCTGTCATTGAAACCGCTTCCGAGACCAGCGTTTGTTTCGACCAGCACCTGATGTCCGTTCTGGACGAGAGCCGTTACCCCCGCGGGAGTGAGAGCGACGCGATTTTCATTGTTTTTTATCTCTTTGGGAACACCGACGATCATGAGAAAAGCCTCCTTTTACATCCGCTAAATTCTTGCATATCTTTATTGTACTGCGACTTTTTTGATTTCTCATTGGTGATTCCCTTGATTCTACGGTTGTTCATTTGTGGATTTTCACAAAACGCCGTCACAGTTGACTACTCCCGCAATTTCTCCAGCTTCAGATCGAGGTAAAGGCTGGTCCGTTGATTTTGATCCTCCAGGTCTACGCCGGTAATCTCTTCAATCCTCCGCAGGCGATAGCTCAGCGTATTGATGTGGATGTGCAGCTTTTGTGCCGTGACGCTGGCCTTGCCGGCGGCATCGAGAAAGCTTTCCAGCGTTTCCGTCAAGTTGGTCAGGTTTTCGCGGTCGTACTGGCGCAAAAGCGAAAGACGTTCGTTTTCGTACCCTTCCGCATCAGCCCATTTTTTTAGCTGGGGCAAAAAGCGGTATATCCCCAAATCGCGAAAGCCGTGCACATGCCTGGTCTCCACCGGAAACAACCGTTTGATCTGCAGGACCTGCAGCGCTTCCTGATAACCGTGTTCGATATCGCGATACGTTTTGTGGGCGCAGCCGTAGACTTCTGTCACTTTGTGTTCTTTGCCAAACCGATCGCGGATCTGGGAAAGCAGCTCCGTCAAAAACTGTTCGGCGTACTGGGCCAGGGTTACGCCCTCCGCTTCGGCGACAGGAGACAGGCCAAACAGCATGATGATCTGCTGTCCGTCTGTCACCCACAGCAGTTTGTGCCGCTTTAACCACGGATAGAGAAGCTGTTCCAACTGCGGTACCGTCGATTCGACGATGCATACCAGGAAGGGTGTGGGAAGCCGCAGCTGCAGACTGTCTGCCTTCTGCTTGATCGCGGCCTCGCTCGTGTGATTGCCGAGCAGCAGTTCCCAGAAAAACTCCTTTCGCCGCTGTTCTTCCGCCTTCCCTTTCCCCTGCCGTTGAAGCAGGCGAGGGACAGCCGCTTTTGCCGCTTGCCGCAGCACTTCATCGTCTTCTGCAGTAATCGCCCGATTTACTTCCTGCGCCCAGATGTAGCCGAGGATATCCGGCCCTTTGCGAATCGCGATGGCCACCCGCTTTCCGAGGCCCACTTCATCCTTTGCGGGAATGTGAACCGGGTCATCCTGGGTGAAAAGCTGTTGGAACACTCCGTCCTTCCACAGCCTGGTCAGCACCTTTTCCGGAACGCGGCGGCCCAGGATCGTGGATGACCGCGCCAGATCCGTGCTCTCCCCGTGCGAGCTGTAAGCGATCAGCTTGTGGTCCACATCTTCAATCGTGATGGGATTTTGCAGCAGTTCGCCGATCACATCGGCCAGCTCGTCTATGTCAGCATGTTGAAATTGCAAAAAGTAATTCGGTTGTGAGGTCATTCGAGATTCACGCCCTCTTTTAAGTAGCTTCGCTTGGACTCTTGCAACAAAGGAGCCGTTTCCTATTATAACGCCTCGCGTCTCTACACCCAACGGGCAATAGCATCGAGCAGCCTTTCTTTTTGGAAAGGTTTGGTGATAAAGTCTTTCGCTCCGCATTTGATTGCTTCCAGCACCATTTGGCGGTATCCGATTGCCG
Organism: Brevibacillus sp. B_LB10_24; assembly: GCF_046036945.1. Taxonomy (NCBI): domain Bacteria; kingdom Bacillati; phylum Bacillota; class Bacilli; order Caryophanales; family Paenibacillaceae; genus Brevibacillus; species Brevibacillus sp. B_LB10_24. Next base: position 32,244 of record NZ_JBJQOQ010000013.1, read on the forward strand.
AACATATCAGAATTTTCGCATTTGGGTCGAAAGAAAGAATCCGTCTCAGGGCCTCGATCCCCTCCATGTCCGGCATGCTGATGTCCATCGTCACAATATCCGGCGACAACCGTTTATACAGGTCAACTCCTTCAAAGCCGTTAGCCGCTTCTCCGCACACCTCATGAACGCCTTCTAACATTTTTGCAAGCAAATGTCGCATAAAAGCTGCATCGTCAACTATTAGCACCCGAGCCACCGTGACCCTCCTCGACGATCCTCTATTTTACCTTTAACTTATACAGAAACAAATGGAATTGTCTATTCCTTTTTTCAAGGGAGTACACTTTTCAAGGATGCAAAAAGGCAGCCGCCCGGTTCGTCCGGCCGGCTGCCCTGTTCCACTTCCCCGTTATAAAATCGGGGTATGTGCTTGCGGATTATCGGGCGTTTGCGGATGGGGTGTCGTCTCCCCGATTTCAGGCAGGTCTACCTGGGTAAATTCGTCAGGGACATCTACCTGGGGAATTTCCGGAATCGGTTTTTCCATGTCTGCCCTCCTTCCAACCTGGATCAGACCAGGGGCTGTTTATTGCATGGTTGCCTGATAGGGGAATTGCGTGGAGTAACCGCTGAACTGCTGATAAGCTTGATCCAGTTTTTGCTGGTCTTCCGCCTCCAGCTTGTACCAGCCCTTTTGAAACATCAAGTCAAACATATTTCGCTGACATTGATGCGTCTCGTTGAGAATCGTCATCATGTCCTGGTAAAGCTGGTTGTGGCTCGCCTCCCGCACAGCCGTGTTAAAACTGTCTGTCAGGTATTTCTCCGTGGCCAAAATATCGTTCAAGCGATCCCGGTCGTTCATTTCCGGCCCTTTTACCTGCGGTTCGTTCGGCGGTTTCGGGTTTTTTATCTGATTGTTTTGCATCAACACGATTCACGCGCCTCCTTATTGGGAACCTACAGGCTGCGGTACGCCTGTCATCGCCTGCAGATTGTTGTTCTTGCAGTGTTTGAGCAGCAAGTTATAGTGGCGCAGATGCATTTGTCCGGCCCTGTCGATCGCCTGTCCAATCTGGGGATCGGTACACTCTTTGGCAAAGTGGGCGCACTTCTTCATTGCCAGCAGGGTCCAGGACATGGCGTCCTTGAGATAGGCCAAGTCTTTCGTCGTGACAACCGCCGGCGGGGTCATCATCATCGGCTGTTGTTGCTGTTGCGGCTGTCCGGTGGTTTGCAGCATAAAAAAACACTACTCCTTTCACCCGTTTATTGGTTCAAAGGTAGTGTTTGCAAAGTAAACCTTTTTCATGTAACCTCTTTCAGCCGGTCGGCATTAGCCCGATCCCGCTCATCAACGCAGCCTGCTCCTCCGCTGCTCCCGGGCTTTTCATTCAAGATCTAAAAGCCCCTTCTTTAACGCGTACTTCACGAGTTCCGGCCTGCTTTTTACCTGCAGCTTTTCCATGACGTGGGCTTTATGTGTTTCTACCGTTTTGACGGACACGTGCAGCAGCTCGGCAATCTCTTTGTTGGAGTAGCCCTTGGCAATGTAGGTGAGGATTTCCCGCTCCCGCTCCGTGAGAACCTGGTAATCGTCCAGGTCCTTGCCCTGGTCGACCCGATGCAGAAATTCCTGGATCAGGGTTCTGGCAGCGGAAGGGTACAAGTACGCCGCACCCTGGTGCACTGTCCGGATCGCAGCGATTAATTCATTGTCCGCAGCGCTTTTCAAGATATACCCTGACGCTCCTGCCTTCAGGATGCGAAAGAGGTATTCCTCGTCATCATGCATCGTCAAAACCAGGACGTTGATCTCCGGCTTCGCTTCTTTCAGCCTGGCAGTGGCAGATAACCCGTTTTCGCCAGGCGGCATGCTCAGATCCATGATAACCACATCCGGGTTTAATCTGACGGACTTGTCAAACGCCTCTTTGCCGTCTGCCGCCGTATCGATCACTTCCATATCCGGCTGTGCCTGGATCAGCATCGACAGCCCTGTCCGGACGACAGCGTGATCATCCGCGAGTATGATCCTGATCGACATAAGAATCTTCACCGCCTTCGTTCAATGGTACGGCTACGTACACCTCTGTTCCTTCCCCCGGCTTGGAGCGAATCTGCAGCAATCCTCCGATCAGGTGGGCTCGTTCCTTCATCCCGTACAACCCGAGCCCGGTCCCCTGTACCTCCAATTTGTCAGGGTTAAAGCCGCATCCGGCATCCTTGATGCACAGCTCTACCTTCTCACCGGTATCCAGCAGCGAGACTTCTATTGTATCCGTCTGAGCGTACTTGGCAGCGTTCGTCATCGCTTCCTGGCAGATGCGGTACAACGCGGTTTCCACCTCGGGACGAAAACGCCTCCTGCCGCCGGCAGCTTGAAAGGTTGAGATGATGCCAAACGTTTGCTCGAACCGTTTGACGTACGAGCGGATCGCCGGCGCCAACCCGAGATCGTCCAGGGTCGAGGGGCGAAGCTCTACCGCCATGTGTTTGACCTCATCCAAAGCGCTGGACGCGAGCTGATCCATGTCAGCCAGCAGTTTGCGCATGGAATCCTCCATCTCAAGCCCGTTCACAACTCTTAATCCGACCAGGACGCTGTATAACGTTTGTCCGATACTGTCGTGCAATTCCCGGGAAATTCGCCTGCGCTCGTCTTCCTGGGCCTGGATCATCCTGCTGCTCATCATCCGGCGAAACCGTTCCCGCTCGATTCGCTGCTGCTCGGTCATATCGCGCAAGATCAGTGCCAACGCCCCCATGGCTTCGTCCGGAAGGCGGGTCGAACTGGCGGCGACGGGAAATTCCTCTCCGCTCTTGGTCCGCAGGCGCATCTCAAAAGACGCCAATCGCAGCTGACTGGCAAAGCAGTCCTCACAAGCGGCTTCCTGTGTACACGTTGCCATCCCGCGGCAAATCGTACATAAGTGTACCTTGCCGACCAACTCCTCCGACGTCCAGCCCGTCAGCCGCTCGGCAGCTTGGTTGACGCCAATCAGAAAACCGTTGGTATCGACAATCAAGACGGCATCCGACATATGCTCAAACAGGGTTTCCAAAAAATGGCCCTTGGCGGTATTCTCACCGATCCAATTCAATGTGCCCATGACTTTCCTCCCAAGAAATATCTCCTTGGTGCTTCTGTATAAGACCATTATATCGCTCGCTTGCCGATTAGCCGGAATCCAACTGTGTCCTTTTTGGGAAACTTTCACATGAAAAGTCTGTAAGAGGGATGGGCCAGTTCCCCGGCCTCAGCGATAATGCGCAAGACCGCTTCAGAGTTCAGTTGGCGATCCTCCCTGCATCCTGCCAGCAGCACACCGGCCCCCTGTCCAGCCGGACCGAACGGCACGATGACAGCAGAGGTCAGGTTCTCTGCCAACAAGATCGGGTAGTTGCTGGGGTCATCTCCGCTCCGCGGAGCAAATGCATGGTAGATGACCGGGCAGCGCGACATGATCGCCTTCCCGACAAATCCTTTCCCCGTACGCGTGACGATTCGCTTGTAGCGGTCATTCCTGTTTCCCGATACGTACCTCCAAAAAAGCCGGTTCTTCCCATCAGGCAATGCCAAAGCGACAAAATCTGCGGAGGTTTCCTTTCTGAGCTGATGAAGCCTGACTTCAATCTCTTCCCGCTGCCCCACCGCATACTCCCCCTTTCCGGAAAGCGTCTGTACATGCAAGTCGTCCACCAGGAATAACAGGGTTGTTAGAGGAAAACGCCTCCGCTTGGCACGGAGGCGATCAAACTGACTGCAAACAGCATCTTGCTCACGCTCTGATCTAGCTGCCTACCAGGTGCGGATCGGCGGCGAACCGGGCGGAACATGGGTGACTTGATCCATAATCGGCATTCCGTAGGCGATAAGGATCAAGAAAACCGAAATGCCAATCCATACCGGCCATTTCTCCAGAATCCGCGGAGTGACCAGAGAGCCGGCCGCCTCTTCGCCGATCGGATACTCAGTCACACCCTTGGGTGCAAAGTATGCGAGGTAGATGACGATCCCGACCATCAACGCGGCAGCCAGGAAGAGCAGCACACCGCCAATCGCCATCAGTTGGTGGTACGGCATCCAGCCCAGGGCGGCGGCGCTGTCGCCATACGTCGTATAAGCCGTGCGGCGTGGGGCTCCCATCAGCCCGAGGTAGTGCATCGATCCGGACATGATCAGCATCCCGATCGTCCACAGCACGGTTTGCAGGATGCCGAGACGGTTGATGCCGGCCGTCAGCGTTCTTCCCGTCAGAGCCGGGATCAGCCAATAGCTGACTCCGAAAAAGGTTAGGGTGACACTGGTCGCTGCCGTCAAGTGGAAGTGGCCGGTGACCCAGATCGTGTTGTGGACGACCTGGTTCAACTGGTTGCTGGCGTTGATAATGCCGCCTGCCCCAGCCGGGATAAACGTCAGCATCCCGATCATCGGGGCAAAAAAACGCACGTCCTTCCACGGTAAATAGGTAAACCAGCCGAACAGTCCTTTTGCCCCTTTGGCCCGGCCGGTCGTCTCAAATACGGCGAACAGCGAGAACGCCGTCATCAGCGTTGGAACGACCACCGCAAAAGTCAGGATGACGTGGACAAATTTCCAGTCGGCAGAGACGCCGGGTTCCGTCAGCTGATGGTGAAACCCGACCGGTATCGAGAACAGAATCAAGAGCAAAAACGAGAGTCTGGCAAGCGAATCGCTAAACAGCTTTCCGCCGATAATGCGCGGAATGTTGACGTACCAGGCGATATAAGCCGGCATCAGCCAGAAGTACACCAACGGATGGCCAAAATACCAGAACAGCGTGCGAGTCAAGAGGACGTTGACACGATCGACCCAGCCAAACGACCAGGGGATCAGTAAAAAGACCACCGATACGGCAACGCCAATCGTCGCGATAAACCACAGGACGATCGTCGCGACCGCCATAAACGAGAACAGCGGCGAAGGCTTCCCGGGATTCCGTTTCCGCCAAGCCCGGTAACTGGCAATAATGCCGATCCCTGCGACCCAGCTTCCCACCACGAGCAGCGCCGTGCCGATGTAGAAATACGGAGAAGCTTTCATCGGCGCGTAAAAGGTGTACAGCACAGACGCGTCATTGAGCAGGATCGTCACGACGCCCATCAGCGTACCTACCGTCATCAGCGCCCAACCTACCCAGCCCAATCGGAGCGATGCCGGCGTCAAGGCCCCGCCTGTCGTCCGGGCAACGCCGGAGAAGAGGAACCCGACGATAAAAAAGGTCGTAAACACCAGTCCCATCAAAACGCCGTGAGCCGTCAGCAGTTGATAGTAGTTGATCCCGCCCGGCAAAGTGACCATTCCGCCGCGGACAAGCCCCTGCAGGACACCGGCAATCGCGGCAAGTCCAAATGCGATAAACGCGATCAACAGATACGCCATGCTAAGCGAAGAAGCGGCCCGGTCTACACGTGCCTTTTGAACGGCCGCCGTATCTTTGCGTTCCTCCATCACGATTCCTCTCCTTCCTTACCCTTGACCACGATCCGGGTCGCCATCACTTGGTGGCCAATCCCGCAATACTCGTTGCACAGGATCAAATACTCTCCCGGATCGGAAAATGTATGCGTCAACGTACTGATATAGCCTGGCGTGATCATCATGTTGACGTTGGTGCCGGGAATGGCAAATCCGTGCACCACGTCTTTGCTGGTCACCTTGAACGTGACCTTGGCTCCTGCCGGAATTTCGATCTCATTTGGCGTATAACCGAAAATAAATGCCGTCATTACAAGCTCATATTCGTTGTCGCCCACCTGCTTCAAACCCGGGTTGTCAAACGGCGGCGTTTGATCCACCTTCGTCGGGTCGATCATCTCCATGTGGCTGGGCGGCGTCATTCCCATGGCGAAGCTGTTTACCGATAAGATGAGAAGAAAGAGAACGAGGACCCCGCCTCCGAACAACAGCCAGATTTTTTCATACTTGTGCAAGTGCATTTGTTTCTCCCTCCATCCTTGCCGTAATTCTGCCCCTCGCCCCTAGCTGCGGCTGAGAAACAGAAAAAATATGCCGAACCAACTGACGACGATAAATGCCCCGACCAGCAGCACCGAGACAAGCGTTCCTTTCAGCGATGTGTTGCTGCCCGTCTTTTCCTTGAACTGCGGCACGTTTCGACTCACTTGCTTCAACCTCCTTTACTTCCTCATTCTAGAGCGAAGCAGCAGGAGAGTATGTCGGGGAACTCCCTGATAACCAAAAGGAAAAAGCCTGATTTTTGCTGACGACAAAAAACCAGGCCTCTCCTCGCTTGAAAGAGGAGCCAAGTTCGACGAGTATTCATATATTTAACTGAAGGAAAAACTTTTGCATCTAGAAAACAACGGGCAGGGAGTGATCTGGCATGCTGACCGAGCGCTGCGAGCGTTTTTTCCTGGTGTTGCTGCTCGTGTTTTTCTGCCTTTTTATCATGGCGCCGTAATAGGTTCACAGAAAAAAGAACGAGCTTCCTTGAGGGCGGGAGGCTCATTCTTATGGTGAGTTTCCTTTCGGATCAAACAATCAATACGCGGCTTCCAATAACCGAATGATATCTTCTTTGTTGGTTTCCCTTGGATTTGTTCTCAGAACGACCTCTTTCAAGGCATCCTCGGCGATCCGCTCAAACTGCTCCCGCTTGACGCCAGCTTGTCCTAACGACGGAATATTTACAGTCTCGGCGAGCCGCTTTACAGCCTCTACAAGCTTTGCCGAAGCTTCCTCCTCCGCAAGTCCTTCTGGGCCAAGTCCGATCGTCTTGGCGATTATCCCGTATTTTTGCGCTACTGTTTTGAGTTGGGCGTTGTACTCCATGACATACGGAAGAACCGACGCATTGGCAACTCCGTGAGGCAATCCGCAATGGACGCTGAGCGGATGGGCTATGGCATGGACAAGACCTAAATGAGCAGAATTAAAAGCCATTCCGGCCAATACATTTCCCAGCATCATCGCCGAGCGAGCTTCAACATTGCTGCCGTCGCGATATGCGGTCCCTAAGTGGCGGAAAATGTACTCGATTGCCTGCAGGGCATATAAATCTGTGGGAACCGAGGCTTCTTTGGAGACGAATGATTCGATTGCATGTGTCAGCGCATCCATTCCCGTCGCTGCCGTAATCGCCGGAGGCAGGCCATAAGTCAGCTCCGGGTCGACGAGAGCCGCCGCTGCTGATACATGGCGGCCCGAGATTCCTTTCTTCTTTAAGCCGATCGTGTCCGTGATAACAGCTACATCCGTGACTTCCGACCCTGTTCCAGCCGTTGTCGGAATCGCAATTAACGGCTTTGTCGGATGGCTGACGATATCGCGTCCGAAGTACTGCCGAACCTGTCCTGGATTGGATAACAAGACATTAATGGCTTTGGCGCAATCCATCGAACTTCCTCCGCCGATGGCAACGACTCCGTCGACATCCGTTTCTCTCGCCAAAGCGGCCCCCTGCTCCACCGTTTGGTCTTCCGGATTCGGCTGAACCTTGTCAAATAAAATCGTTTCAATCCCAGCCTCATGTATATTGCTTACGACTCGATCGACAATGCCTGCTGATTGTACGCCCCGATCAAATACACAAAACACTTTCTTCATCTGATAGCTTTGCAAGACTTCGCCAATTTTCCTGGAACTGCCCGCACCAAAAATGACTTTCGTCGGAACACTGAACGTAAATTCCATCAAAATTCCCCCCTGATGTTTCAATAAATGAATCAAGACTGCAGAAGTTTCACAAGTTTGACAGTAGTTTGACATTATCAATTGACATTAGACATATCTTATTTTAAAATATCAGATATGTAAACAGTGTTTTATATTTAAAACATAACGAAAAACAACGATAAGAGAAAAGGGTGGTCTATGGCTCGCACGAATGTTTCGTGTTACCGGGTTGCTTCCATTGAAAACGGTTTCAACTTCAGGAATCATATTTTCTACTCACTCTAAATTGTAAAGGGGACTCATCATGATGAAAGCAAAATTAAAGTTGGCAAGTTTTGCACTTCTAGCGAGCGTGATGGTTTTTACTGGATGCGGCAGTCCGGGGACAAACAGCAACACTAGTAATGCCGGGCAGCCAAGTCAAGGTGCTGCTGAAAAAACGGAAAGCAAACAGGTAACACAATTGACGTTTAGTGAACCTGTCCGGGTGCTATCCTTTGCTCCTTTATACGTCGCCATTGAAAAAGGCTACTTAAAAGAGGAAGGATTCGACGCAAAAATCGTTTCCGGCGGCGGCGGCGCACAGGTTTCCGCCACGCTCATCTCCGGCCAGGCCCAATTCGGCGTCGCGGCTCCCCAAGCTGCTCTGAAATCGATGGGAGTCGGCAAGGAAACAACCGTGATACAGTCCATCAACTCGTCATTGACTTATGATATTGTGCTTTCAAACAAATATCTGGAGAAAAAAGGGCTTGATCCGACGAAGCCTTTGTCGCTGAAGGAAAAGGTCGAAGCTTTAAAAGGCGCCACCATGGCGACCGATAACATCGGCGATTCCGGAGACGTATTCATGCGTTATCTGATGGAACTTTACGGCCAAAATCCAGATGATCTGAAAGTGGTCAAACTGGCCGGCCGCGGCCCCAAAATTGGTGCGATGAAGGAAGGCGTCATCGACGGCGGCATCAACAGCGCCCCATTCTCGCTCGAAGCCAGCGATAAAAATGTCGGGGCCCAGTGGATTAAAACAATGGACGTGCCCGAATATTCCAATATGACCTGGGAACTGATCTTTACGATGAAAGATTACGCGGAAAAAAATGAGGATCAAATCGTCAAAGTCGTCAGGGCGATCGGCAAAGGCATTGAATTCACCCGGGAAAATCCAGAAGAAGCGGCAAGCTTAATCGCGAAAAAGTACTTTGACGGAACGGATGAGAAACTTATCCAAGAAGGATTGAAGCAGCTGAACGGAACGTTTGTCGGACATGGAGAGATGACCCAGGAAGCCTGGGAAAACGCGGTTAAGCCGATGGTTGAATACTCGGATTTGACCGGGCTGCCAAAAGAAGTGGATACGACTCCCGGCAAGTTTTGGACAAATAAATACATCGAAGAGGCATTCAAAAATTAATTTGAGGATGTGGATGACATGTTAAGTACGGACGGCATCAGAATGCAACACGGTGATTCCACAACACCCAAACTTTTGGCGCAGCACCTTGATGTAGTATACGTGAATCATAAAACCGGTGCGGAGACGGTCGCCCTTAAAGATATTTCCCTCGACATCAAGAACGGCGAATTTATTTGCATCGTCGGCCCGAGCGGATGCGGGAAGACGACGTTTCTCAACACGGTCGCCGGATTGATCAAGCAAACCCGGGGATCTCTCATGATCGACGGGCAGAAGGTAAACGGTCCCGGAAAAGACCGCTCGATGGTTTTCCAATCGGCCAGCCTCCTGCCTTGGCGAAACGTTTTGGGCAACGTAGTGTACGGATTGGAGCTGCATGGCAGACTGAACAAGGAGACCAAAGAACAGGCGCAGGAATACATCAACATGGTCGGATTGAAAGGTTTCGAGAACTACTACCCCCACGAGCTTTCGGGGGGTATGCAGCAGCGGGTAAACCTGGCCAGAGCATTGGCTGTCGACCCGCAGATCATTCTCCTGGACGAACCGTTTGCCGCCTTGGACGCGCAAACCCGGGAATTTATGCAAAAAGAACTGCTGCGGATCTGGAGCGAGACGAAAAAAACAAGTCTATTCATCACACACCAAATCGACGAAGCCATTTACTTGGCTGACCGGGTGTTTATTTTCGGCGCCCGGCCGGGCCGGCTTGTCGATGTGGTCGATGTAGATATCCCGCGTCCGCGCGACTTAAACATAAAGCGGAATCCGAGATTTTTGGAGCTGGTCGACTACGTTTGGTCGATCATTGAAGCTGAATCCAGCAAACAGGGGTTTGACGATCGTCACTAAGAAGGGAGAGGAGTTGCCGCTGATGGAAAATGCAGCTCAACTGACATCAAATGCTGAACAGAAGAAGAACATGAATAAGAAGAAAAAATTTCTAAAGGATCAAAAAGGCTTTTTTCTAAGTACTGCCTCCGTCTTCGTCGCTTTGTTGATATGGGAAATCATTTCCCGTACAAGGATTGTTGACCCCCTGTTCATCAGTTCTCCCACAGAGATTGCCAAGGCAGCGTCGCAAATGGTTTTCGAAAGCACATTTTGGTATGATCTGGGGATCAGCGGCTACGAGTTTATCGTCGGCTTCACATTGGCCGTCCTGTTCGGTATTCCCTTCGGTATTTTTTCCGGGTGGAACAAGACGTTTTATCACTTGTTCAACCCCTACATCTCCGCCTTGTACATGACGCCCCGGGTAGCCTTCATGCCAGTCATCATCATAGCATTTGGGATTGGCCCAGCGTCAAAAATTGTCGTCGTGTTCCTGATGTCGATTTTTCCGATTATTATCAATGCGCAAAAAGCGATGAACACGCTGGATCAAAACCTGGTAAAAGCTGCTCGTGCTTTTACTGCAACAGAATGGCAAATATTTAAAACAGTCGCCCTTCCTTCCACGGTTCCTTTCCTGATCACCGGCATTCGTCTGGGAATCGGTCAAGGACTCATTGGGGTCGTCGTCGGCGAATTGTTCGCATCGATGGCCGGGATTGGCTTCCAGCTTACGAACGCGGGGCAAAACCTGCAGACGGACCGCATGTTTGTCGGCGTCCTGGTGATCACGGTTCTCGGCGTCGTCTTGACGAGTCTGGTCGAAATCGTAGAAAAACACTTCTCGTCCTGGCGCCCGGAGAAAGACCGTTAAGCTTCAAGAAAAAAGCAGCTCTTTCGTTTGCAGAAGAGCTGCTTTTTTGTGTTTGGCTGCTGTTCGATAGTACTTCAGTTGTAATAAGGCCATAGCCTCCCTGCTTTCTTATCGTATTGTAAACCGTCGTAACATCCCTTGCGACAGAAAAAAAACAGCTTCCAGTAAAAAACGGCAGCTGTTCACTTTCTTCCCTCTGCTACCTGCCGTACCCTGAGAGTACCATTGCTGTTTCACGAACGGCAGGAATGACTTTTGTGGAGAGGATTTCCTGATCAAAAGCATTGATAGGCGCCGCTACGTTGACCGCAGCACTGATCTGGCCCGTATGGTCAAAAATCGGAGCGGCCACCGAACAGACGCCGATCTCCAACTCTCCGTTGCTGATCGCGTATCCATTTTTGCGAATCAGTTCCAGCTCACTCTTTAACTCAGGTACGAATGTTTTCGTCTGGCTGGTGTATGCTTGCAGATCGATCGATGCAATCAGCTCGTCCAACTGCTGGTCAGGCAAAAACGCCAACAGCGCTTTTCCGATTGCGGTGGCGTACGCAGGCAGACGGGAGCCGATCATGACGTTCAGAGTAGAAAAATTGTTCGCCGTGGCTGCGCGTGCTATATAGACGACCTGTGTACCATCCAGAATCCCGATGTGGGCGGAGGCATTCGTGTTATCGCGCAATTTTTCCAAATACGGGCGGGCCAGCTCCGGAAGCTGCAGGGTGCTCAGGTAGGCAAAACCCAGCTCCATCACTTTCGGCGTCAGCTGATATCGTTTGGTTACCTCATCCTGGTAGAGGTAGCCAAGGTTTTGTAGTGTATAGAGAAACCGAAACGGTACGGTTCGGCTCACTCCCATTTTTGCTGCGATTTCGGCAAGGCTTAACGTGGAGTGAGCGGCGTCAAACATCTTCAATATCTCCAATCCCCGGATCAAGGAATTAGACAGGTACCGATCTTTTTCCGTTTTAGACATGGGCCATATCGCTCCTTTCACAAGGGTGGGAGGCAAAGTATGCCATCTTACCTATTGTAGTATTCCCACCGCTTTGTGCCAAGAGGATTTATCCGATGCAGATTCGCTCCGTCTGTTTCTTCAACGTGGACAGGGCACTAAGAGCCGCGAGGTAGCTTGTCTTGGGATTTCCCGGCATCGGATCGTTTTCCAGCTTGACGGCCATCCTGCCGAAGGAACCAACCGCTTCGATGAAATGAGTGTTTCTGGTCGCGCACGGATCCGCGACGATTTTCACTCGCGTCCGTTCACTGCCGAGTCCAGCCAGCGACAAGACGATCGCGACGTTGATGTTTTGCGGAAAGCGGCTGATCGCTTCCTTCGCTGACCCTTCAAAGACGACCTGCTCCGCAGTCAACGATCGCCCGAGCAGGGCTTCGGGGGGCTTGCGCGTGGTGATCGTTACCGATTCCAGCTCATTCATCACCATGGCCGACCTGATGACATCCAGACCGCCGATCGCCCCTGACGGCAGCAGCACCCTGGCTTGATTTTGGCAGCACAGCTCATTCAGCTGCTGGTACAAAGCCGCGTCTACCAGCGCGCCGACGCTGATCAGCAGCAAATCCTTGCCCTGTTCCACAATTTTTTCCGCGTAGCGGCGGACAGCATCCACATTGGCCGCTTCCACCACCAGGTCAATCCCCGAAGCGAGAAAGGCCTCCAAATCGTCATAGGCGGCTGTTTGATACGTACTGCACAGCTCATCCGCTCGATCCCGCTGTCTGACCAGAACTGATTCAATCCGGCAATCCTGGAGTTTCCGGTCGAGATTGACGCTTTTCAATAAAAACTTCCCGATGTTGCCGCCGCCGATTAAGCCGATTTTCATCTGCCACCCTCCCCGTCGCCTGACTGTGCCACCCCTTGTAAAAAGGTGCGAACATGCGTGTTGAATGCTTCCGGTTGCTCCAGATAGCAAACATGCCCTGCCTGCGGAATGAGAACCAGCTTGGAGTCTTTGATTCCCTGCTGGACAGTTACTGACTCCTTAACAGGGGTAATGATGTCGTCCTCGCCGCATATGACCAGCGTAGGTACTTTGATATCGGCAAGCAAAGGGGTCTGATCGGCATGATAGAGAGCGTAGGAGACGGAGCGGTAGCCGCTTGCCCGCACCTGGGCCATAATGCTTTCTGCGTATTGGCGAACCTCGTCGGAAGCATATGGCGACAATGTCTGCGGCACCCTTTTGCGGGCGAGCTCTGCGGGTGTTTCCTGCTCGATCATCCGCAGCCGGTTTTGCAGCTTCTCTTCATTGGTCTTGGGGTGAGTCCGCCCGCCCAGCGTGGTGGCCGCCAAAATCAAGGCTTCCACATACTCCGGGTACATCGAACAAAACTGCAGGGCAAGCGCACTTCCCATCGAATGGCCAAGCAGATGAATTTTCTGAAGTCCCAACCCGTCCAGGAAAGCTTTTAAAATATCGGCCAGCTCCCGAAACGTCCGAAACTCCGGATCAGGATCAGAGCTTTTGCCATATCCGGGTGTGTCCCAGGCGATGACCTGAAAGTGCTCCTGTAAGCCGCTTAGCTGATGTTTCCAGGACCGCGAATTGTTCCCTAAACCGTGCAGGAGGATCAGCGGCATGCCGTTGCCGGCCGTCTCATAATGAATCGTAAGGGAACCTGTCTGTAAAAAGGGCATTGCGATCACCTCTCTCATTTTCGCTTGCCAATGTCACTGTTGGCAAACATTCCTTTTCCGCTGGAATGGAAAAGACCCGCAACTGCGGCAGGCCTTTTCTTTCTCGTTTATTCCTTAAGCTTTGTACAGCAGTGTGTGAACGATTCTGTCCTTACTTCTGCTGTGCCGCTTCTTTTGCTTTTGCCCGCTCAATGCGGATTTTCTCCAGCTCGCTGCCTTCCGGATAGGACGGGAGTTTCGGCTTATCTGCACCCAGCATAACGGCCATGATCGCTTCCGTATCGCCTACGTTGCGAACTCCGCGGTAATAGCCCGGCGGGGTCCAGATGCAGTCGCGCTCTTCCAGCGGAATTTCGTGAATGGTATCGCCGATTTGCACCAGTGCGTTGATCTTGCCGCGAATGACGAAAAAGACTTCTTCCACGTCAGTGTGCAGGTGCAGCGGACCTTCCGCGCCGGGAGGCAGGATCATGTTGCTCAGCGTAAAGTGCTCCGATTGGATCACGTTCATATCATCTTGCGCTGCAATTCCGCCCGTGCCGACATAGCGTACTTGCGCACGGCGATAGGCCGGGTTTACCTGCTCTTGGAACGACAGGACATTGAAGTCCACTTTTCTGGTTTTCAGACGGGCCACGTATTTTTTCTCAAATTCTTCAATGGAAATGTTTGGGGTAGTCATCTTGATATCCTCCTTCGAGTGTTTTAAATAAAAAACAATGTTTTATATTTAAAATTATAGAACCCAACTTCTTTGGTTGTCAATGATCATTTTTTCAAATTGGCGAAATTTTCGCTGCCCTTCTGGCGGCCTGCCCGATGCTTGCCCGGCCGGTAGCCGAAGAAGGACGAGAGCTGCTCCGCCGCTTCCAGGATGGCCGGAAGAGCGAACACTCGCAAGAATTCATCCGGCAAAATCGCCTCCGGAGCAGCCACGTTAACTGCCGCGATGACGTCACCGGCGTTGTCGAAAATCGGGGCAGCGATCGAGCGAATGCCGCTCTCGAACTCCCCGTTGCTCAGCGAATACCCCTGCTTGCGTATCACTTCAAGTTCCTGCAAGAGATCGTTGATCATCGTCTTGGTCTGTGTCGTATACGGCTGCAGCTCGGCGTCGATCAGCATCTCTTTTATCTGCTCCTCAGACTGAAAGGCGAGCAGGCTCTTCCCCAACGAGGTGGCATGAGCCGGCAGGCGAGAGCCGACCGTCACCGTAATCGTCGTCACTCCCCTCGCCGGGACGCGAGCCACGTAAACCACCTCTCTGCCATCCAAGACCCCGATATGGGTAGACGCCCCTGTTTCGTCCCGCAGCCGTTCCAGATAAGGCCTGGCGATATCAGGGAGCTGCAAGGAATTCAAATAGGCAAAGCCCAATTCCAGTACCTTCGGCGTCAGCTCATACCGTTTGGTGTTCTCGTCCTGGTGCAGGTACCCGAGTGATTGCAGCGTAAACAGCAATCGAAACGGCGATGTACGGCTGACACCGAGTTGGGAGGCGATCTCAGCCAGTGACATGGTGGGTTGCCCGGCGTGAAACAATCGCAATATCGCAAGACCTCTCACCAGAGAGTTGGAACTGTATCGATCATTTTCTTTTTTTGTCACCCCGTCCTTCCTCTCTTTCTCGACGGTAGCCTAATTGGCAAAACCGAAAGAATCGGCAAATAACTCCAGTCCGCACCACCTGGTTTCCCGGCTCAATCCGCTTTCCTTCAGTCCGGGGAAATCGAGGTGGAGATCCTGGAAGATCGTGTGGTTATTGTGGAAAACAGCTCCTGCTTGCAGTCGGTCGGCAAGTTCCTCTGCCTTTTGGCTGTCAGCCGTCCAGACAGATGCGCGAAGTCCGAATTCCGTGTCGTTTGCCAGCTCAACCGCCTCTTCCACATCGGCATAAGGAATGATCGGAATGACAGGACCGAACTGCTCGACGCGAACCAGTTCGCTTTGCTGATCCAGTCCCGTCACCAGGGAAGGGAGCAGGAAGTAGCCATTCTCCCATGTGTCCGGATCCAGCTTGTGGCCGAGTGTCTCCACCTTGGCGCCGGACTGCTTGGTCCTCTCGATCAGGCCCCTGACAAAGTCAAATTGCGTCTTATTGTTAATCGGTCCCATCAGGGCGTCCGGGTGGATGCCATTGCCCACGATCACCTGGTGAAACTCCTTTTTCAGTTTGTCTACCAGCTCGTCATAGCGAGACTCGTGGACGTAGACACGCTTAATGGCGGAACACACCTGTCCGGCTGCGCGCAAAATGCCCATGCGAATGCGCAGCATCGCGGTTTCATCCAGTACAGCATCAGGCAGGATCAGCGCCGGGTCGTTTCCGCCCAGCTCCATATACAGCTTCTTTACCGTGCCGGATGCCAGACTCATGATACGCTTGCCCGTATCTGTACTCCCGGTAAAAGCGATTGTCCGCACGCGCGAATCACTGCACAATATCTCCCCTACCAGTCCGCCGGAACCGGTCACAATATTGATGACACCGGGCGGGAAGTGAGCAGCGACGACCTGCAGCGTGCTTAAGACCGTCAGCGGGCAGTCGGTCGCCGGTTTTACCACGACGGTGTTGCCGGCGAGAATGGCCGGGATGACGCGTTTGAAGGTGAGAATCATCGGGGAGTTCCACGGGGAGATAACGGCCGTTACTCCACGGGGACGCTTGCGGATTTGCACCATCTGTCCGCCCGGGATAGACTCTGGCTGCCACCACTCCAAAAGAGCATCCGCCGCTTTGCTCATAATCTCTACACAGCGCAGCAGATCCTTTTTGGCTTCAGCCAGTACCTTGCCGTTTTCACGGACGAACAAGGAGACATGCTCATCGATCGCCTCGCTGAGCTTGTGGGCAGCCGCTTTCATTCGCGATGCGCGTTCTTCCGCTGTTGTCCGCGACCAGCTGCGAAACGCGCTGTCAGCCGCATCAACCGCCTGGATTACATCTTCTTTTGAACACAGTGCCACCTCGCCGACGACCTCCGTGATGTTTGCCGGATTGATTACATCCGTTATCCTCGCCCCTTTGATCCACTCGCCGTTCACCAAAAAACGGCCGGAGATGACGGGAAATGCGCTGATTGCCATGGTCCATTCCTCCTCTATATTTTTTTCGGCCGGAAGGCTTCCGCCGCTCCCGGCGGCCCGCCAAACGCTTTGGCCATCGGACCGACAGCTTCCATGTCGACGACAATCATGGACGGCTTACGCCTTGCCACTGCCGCTTCCAGCTCAGCCACAAACTCCTCTGGAGAACCAATACGATTGGCTGCAAAACCCATCGCCTGGGCCAGCTGGACAAAGTCCGGACTGACCAGATCGACCGCGACTCTTCGCCCGTAGGCCGCATCCTGAATATTTCGCAGGACGCCATACCCGCCATCGTCAAACAAAATGACGATGATCGGCAGATTCTCTTGTACGGCAGTCGGCATTTCACCCACATTCACCATATAGCCGCCATCACCGGCCATCAGGACCACCACGCGGTCCCGCTGCCCCATCTGCGCGCCGATGGCAGTCGGCAGTCCCTGTCCGATGCCTCCTCCGGACGCGTGGATGGATGTCCGCGGTTCATAGATTTCAAACAGGCGGCTGCCCCAGACGTTTGCCGGCACCGTCACATCCCGTACTAAGATGGCATCTCGCGGCAGCACCTGTCTCATGCCGTCGACGAACTGCTCGTAGGGACCCAGTGTTTCCCGCAGGACGGCACGCACCTTGTTGCGTACCGCCAGCACTTCTTCCACGTAAGCAGGTTCAGCAGAGGCACCTGCCTCGTCGACTGCCGCAATCAGCTTTTGCAGGATAGACTTGGCGTCCCCGAGCAGGCCGTATGTTACCTCATAATTGCGGTTAAACGCGCTCCAATCCGCATCAATACTGATGTGGTCCGCTGGTACGCAGACTTTCCAGTTGGACGTTTCATTGCCCCGAAAGCGTACACCGACGCTGATTAACAGATCTGCTTGCTTCAGCAAGTCTTTTACCGCTTCATAAGAGGCAAAGTGACCGATGCACTGCGGGTGGTCTTCAGGAATCGCCCCTTTTCCGGATTGGCTGGTAATCACGGCGGCACCGATCATTTCCGCCAGCTTCGTCACTTCACCGGAAGCGTTCGCAGAGATTGCGCCGCCGCCTGCCCAGATGACGGGACGACGCGCTTGCGAGATTTTCTTGCCAAGGTCCTCCGGTATTGCCGGACTGATATCCGCCGATTGTGCCAGCACAGTCTCCGCCGTACTGATTTGGCTGTTGGGGATGATCGCTGATTGAAAATCGATCGGGATCTCCAACGAGACTGGACCGCTTGGCATGGCCAGAGCTTCCTGGATCGCTTTTCTCACCATTGCCGCTGCCTGTTCCGGCTTCCATAGACGATACGCCTGTTTACAGCATCCCGCCATCATCGAAAGCTGGTCCTTGCACTCGTGGATGTACCCTCTGCCCGTCCCCAGGTAGGGGGAAGCCACTTCGCCGGTCAAATGCAGCACCGGAGCGCCGGCGCTCCACGCCTCCACCAAAGAGCCGGCTGCATTGCCCGCACCCGTGCCCGTACTGGTAATGACAACGCCCAATTTCCCCGTGGATCGCGCGTATCCATCCGCCATATTGGCGGCTCCGCTCTCGCCCCGCGCACATACGATGCGTATCCTGCCATCCCGCAGCAGCGCATCGTAAATGGGCATATTATGGATGCTGACGATGCCAAAGACCACCTCTACCCCGGCTCGAACCAGCTCCGCTGCGACAGCATCCGCCGCCGTAAATTCCACTTGCCTTTCTGTCGTCATGCTTCATCCCGCCTTTTCCCTTATAGCGCTTTTCCTAAAGCTCCTGCTGCCTCAATGGTCGATCCCGATACGTAACTCGCCTGCTTGGAAGCCAAAAAGAGAATGACGCTGGCCACTTCCTCCGGCTCACCGACCCGCCCCAAAGGGATATTTCGCTTCCGGGCCAGCTCATTGTAGTACGCCTCTGGTTCCATGTCGGGAGCGTTCTTCAGCCTTCTGCGCTCCCACTGGTCCGTGCGGATGAGTCCCAGGCTGACCGAGTTGACCAGAATATTGTTCCCGGCCAACTCATGGGACAGGGTTTTGCTTAAATTCAGCAAGCCTGCTCTCGTCGCCGCTGTCGCAACCATGTGCCGTTCCGGCTCTTTTGCCAACGTTGCATTGATGTTGACGATGCGTCCGCCTCCCCGCTTGACCATGTACGGGAATACCGCCCTCACCGCATAGATAATCGCAAAGTACTTCAGGTCGATCTGTTCCCGCCACTGCTCGTCGGTTATATCGAAAAAGTGGCCCATCACGCTTTGGCCGGCCGAGTTTACCAGGATGTCGATTCCGCCGAAGTTCTCCGCCGCCTGGTTGATGAACCGGTTCACGTCCGCTTGACTTGTTACATCACATGTTTGGGCAAACACCCGATCAGAAGAGCCAAATTGCTGCAGATGTTTGCAAGCGCTTTCCATTCGATCCTGATTGCGCCCGCAGATAGCTACCATGGCCCCTTCCTGCAGGAACATTTCCGCTGCTTTCATCCCCACTCCGGAGGTTCCCCCCATAATGACCGCTACTTTATTGCTCAGCCCCAAATCCATCTTCTTCCACCTCTTTGTGCGCTATTCCCTTTCGCTCTTCGTCCTGATCATCTGTGCTGTTCATCCCATGTCAGGTTCTTCCGCCATCGCCAGCGCCCGCTTCAGGTGTCGGAGAGCCGACATGCAGATTCAGGATATGGTGTTCCTTATGCCATCCATCCCCTTTGTAACTAGATTTAGTTTCGTATTTAAAACAGTGTTTTTATATATTCATTTTAGAGTTGTGAATATAGAAAGTCAATGTGTAACAGTTAGATAATTCTAAACAACCATGTGATATCATCACCAATAAACGCCTTGCAGGGCAGGGGCAGAGACATACATAAAATAAAAAAGCCTTAGACGCTCGTCTAGGGCTTTGATTTGGCTGTTATGAGGCTTCGTCTATCTTTTTAAGCTTGTACCTCTTCCTGAATTTCCCGTTCAGGTGCTGGAGCATTTTTTGACTGTCCATTCACAATCCCTTGTTCACAGGCAAGTTCTCTCGCCACCTTAGGCGCTGTCCACATTAAAGGAAACAGAATAAACGAAACCGGAACCGCCGTTACGACAATAAACGACTGCAAAGCAGCGATCCCCCCGTTTCCAATGGCTACAAGAATCGAGGCTATGGCCCCCATCATCAACGACCAAAAGACTCTCACTCCTACTGAAGGATTCGCTGTTCCCGTCACCGAAGCAGACATCGTATAGGCCATAGAATCGCTCGTGGTTATGACAAACAAGATCGTCAATACGAGGAAAGCGGGACCCGCGATCGCGGAAAGCGGCATCTGTTTTGTAATGGAAATCAGCGCTGCCGGCAGCCCAAATTCGTTTAGGGCTGTGGAAATGGAACCAGGGTTTTGCAATTCGAAGGAGATACCCGATCCGCCTAAAACGGTAAACCAAAAACACGTCACAATCGGGGCAATAATCGCCACCGCTATAATAATTTCCCGAATGGTTCGTCCCCGCGAGATGCAACTAATAAAGATAGCCATCGCCGGACCGTATCCTAGAAACCAACCCCAGAAAAAGACCGTCCATACCCCGAGCCATTCCGAATCCCCCCGAAAGGTGCTCATCGGGATAAAATTTTGCAGGTATTTGCCAAAAGAGGAGAGAAAGGAGTTGAAAATAAACTCACTGGATCCGAAAAAGACCAGGAACGCCATCAAGACAACAGCAAGATTCACATTCAATTTGCTTAAGAATTCAATTCCTTTATGCAACCCGGTTACTGCTGAGATGGTCGATACAATCACCACTGCAATAATAATGCCCAGCTGGGTCATGTACGTATCGGGAATCCCGAGTACCTCTTGCAAACCAAAACTTGCCTGCAAGCCCAAGAATCCAATCGGTCCAATCGTTCCGGCTGCTACCGCGAGCAGTGAAGCAGCATCCACTACGGTTCCCAGTGCGCTTTTCTTCATAATCTTTTCTCCCAAAATCGGATAAAGCAAGGTTCGCGGCTTCAGCGGCATTCCCTTATGGTAATGACCGTACATCATGACAATCACACTGATTGTCCCCAGAATGGCCCAGGCTAAAAAACCCCAATGCATGAACGATTGTGCCAAGGCAGGACCTACAGCCTCAGCCGTTCCTCCCATCACCCCTGCAAACAAGGGAGGGGGGCTCATAAAATGATACATCGGTTCTGCCGCGGCCCAGAATACTCCTCCCCCTGCGAGCAGGGTCGTCATGATCATCGCAATCCATTCAAATGTTTTAATATTCGGCCGCTCCATTTTACCTAAACGAACATTACCGTATTTCGAAAAAGCCAATCCGATCGCAACGAAAAAGGTACCAAGCAACAAGATTTGCCAAAACGCACCGAAATACTTAACGGAAAAAGCAAAAGAAGTGTTGACAAACGCCGAGACGGAATCAATGCTTACAGCAGAAGCCAAGAGAAAAATCAGAAGCAAACCGCCGCTGAGACCAAAGACCGGCCAGTCGATTTGGGACTTCACATGTTTCACTACTATTCCCCTCCTTTTCTATTCCACTTCGATAACCATTTCCAACTCGATTGCGGCTCCTCTGGGCAAAATCGCCCCTATCGTCGTCCTTGCATGCATTCCCACTTCCTTCCCAAAGACCTTGACCAGCAGATCTGAAGCTCCATTCATCACTTTCGCATGTTCCGTAAAGTCAGGGGTACAGTTGATAAAAGCTAACACCTTGACAAGCTTTTTTACCCGGACCAAGTCTCCTATCTCTTGTTTGATCGTCGCCAAGGCTTGCAATGCGGCTTCCCGTGAAGCTTCATAGCCTTGTTCTACAGTAAATTCTCTCCCCAATTTTCCAATGTGGCTGTAGGAAAGACTTCCGGAAAGAAAGAGAAGATTGCCTGTTTGAACGGCCAATTCGTAGTTTCCGCCCTTTTCCTTTTTCTCGGGAAGAGCCATTCCCAATGATTGCAATTGTTGCTCAGGATTCATCTGAAGCCCCCCATTGATAAGTGATTGACAGCGTTTTCATTTTTAGGAAGAAAGGCCGGGAATGACCTTTCCGAATCCTTATTGAAAAGATGCTGAAATAGCTCGGGTCGTTTGCAGTAAAGTGGGAACAAATGCTTTCATGGTATTGCGATGCCAGCGGAAGATCGGACCTGAGATTGAGATCGCTCCAATGACTCGCTTTTGCTGGTCAAATACCGGGGCAGAGATCGCCCCCACATTAGGGGTGATTTCTTCTTCATTAATGGAATAGCCATCTTGAATCGTGTCCATGAGCAGCTTTCGAACAGCCTCTGACTGTTCCCCCGGCAGCGTGCTCAACACGCGTTCTTGCATCTCTTCATCCATGAAAGATAAAATGGCCCTGCCGCTTGCCCCCAGATACAGCGGATGCCGCCTTCCGATCCCAACGCTGCGCCTTATTTCTTGCTTGCTTTCATATTCCATGGCACAAATCCTCACGTTGCCGCTAGGCACATAAAACCCGACGGTTTCCCCGGTGATGTCGCGCAGCCGCATCAATTGCGGCTCGATAAGCGGCGCAATCGGCATCTCGGTCATAATTTTATTCGCATAGTCCAAAAAGATGGTCCCGAGTGAGTATAATTTGGTTCGAGGATCCTGAAACACAAGCCCTTCCGTTTTCAGGGTTGTTAACAAACGGTGTACGATCGTGGAAGACAGCTGCAAATGCTGACTGATATCTGTCAATCCCTGGGAACCTGGAACCTCTTTCAAATGGTTTAAGATTTTGATAGCACGCAAAACGGTCAAAGAGACTTCTGACTTTGGTTTCGATTCCATGCTCTCCCTCCAACAAAAGTTACCTGCTTTTTATATAACCGGTTTTGGTACGGCAATAAAACTCGATGCCTTCCCGGCCCAGTTCCTTGTAAATCCCCGAACTGGAGCTTTTAAATCCGCCGAATGGCGCCTGATAGGATGTGCCGGTGGTCGTCATGTTGACCTTCACTACCCCCGCTTCGATTTCCTGCATGCATTTGGCCATGCGATCGAGACTGTTCGTGCAAACCGCTGCTGATAAGCCATACTCTGTTTGGTTGGCGATCTGAATGGCCTCATCAACCGTCGCCGCTTCCATGATGCAAAGCACGGGACCAAATACTTCTTCTTTTGCAATGTCCATGGCAGGGGTAACATTGCCCAGAACGGTCGGATTTACAAAATAGCCGTGTGCCGTCTCCGGCGTATCCGGCACGTCCCCGCCCGCGAGCAGGACCGCCCCTTGAGCGAGAGCGCCTCTAATCAACGTCAGCGTAGACTCCAACTCCCCCGCATTCGCCTGTGGCCCGATATCCGTTCCCTGCTCCATCGGATTGCCAACTTTGATCTGCTTTGTTTTCTCGACCAGTTTTTCGGTAAACTGCGGCAACACGGAGGATTGCACGATGACCTTTCCTGTTGCCGTGCACGCTTGACCGGTCTGGCCAAATCCGCCCAGAACCGCCAGCTTCGCTGCTTCGTCCAGATTGGCATCGTCAAGGACGAGAAGCGGATTCTTTCCGCCCATCTCCAGTTGGACCCGCTTCATATCATCGCTGGCTGCAGAGTAGATCAGGCGACCGACAGGATTGGACCCTGTAAAGGTCACGGCTTTGACTGCCGGATGCTTAATCATGCCTTCTACAAGTCTACCGGGCCCGATGATCCCGTTCATAACGCCATCCGGGATTCCGCACTCCTGCATGATTTCCAGCAGCCTGACCCCGACAAGCGGTGTATCGGAAGACGGTTTGTATACCACTGTGTTCCCTGCTGCCAGTGCGGGAGCGATTTTCCAGGCAGGCGTAGAGAGCGGGTAATTCCAAGGCGTGACCACAAGGACTACACCAAGAGGTTCTCGAACGACCTGAATTTGAATATCCGGGCTGTCGGAAGCAACGATGCTACCGTTGAGACGAGCCGCCTCACCCGCGTAGAAACGGAAGACATTTACTGCATAGCCCACCTCTTTTCTTGCATCCGCAAGTGTTTTCCCTTCTTCGCGAACGATCAGCTTGGCCAATTCGTCCTGCCTGGCTTCCAGCTTCTCGGCGATTTTAAAGAGGTAATGGCCTCTCTGTGGAGCAGCGACCCGTTTCCACTTGGGAAAAGCCCTATGCGCCGCTTCAACAGCCTCCCGCGCATGCTCTTCCGTCGCCGGTTGAATCTGTGCGATCACATCTCGCGTATCGGCCGGATTGACGTCGGAAATCGGATTGGTTCCCGAAGATACGATCCATTTTCCATCAATCAAATTTTTCAATACTTCCATTATGATCATCTCCCTTTTGTCATGCTAGTTCGCGTTTTCTCCTGCACCTTGAAGGCGTGATCGTTCTGTTGCCGCTATGAGTACTCGGTTGGACACCCGCTCCAAATCTCTCCAAATCCCCTGATCGATCTCTTTGCCATACTGCCAGGCCTTCTCCCATTCGGCCTGAATCGTTTCCGGGCGTACGATGCTGATATTTTCTGGTTTTATCCCCTTTTCGCTTAGCTCTACATGGAATGGATATTTTTCCAGGTTATAGCAAATGATCGAGAATGAATCTGCCCTTCCGGGTTCGGCTAATCCTTTTACCGATGTCCTGACCAGGTACGGCTGCTGCCGAGCAGGAAGCATGACGGCCTTGTTTCGGCGGTGCGGCTCGCTCCATTCAATCGAGCAGGCCATACCGCGTTTTCCCATCTGTACGGCATTTTGAATCAAGAGATCAGACCCTTGGCAATTCACTACCTGAGCGACGCCTGTATCCTCCTCCCGCGCTTTTGCATAGACGATATCTGCAGCAAGCCGTCCACACAACAAACTGCTTTGCCCGCCGCCATCGAGGCAGACGAATCGGCTATCTTCAGAAATCACCCTGATTTTTGAGACATCTGAAGCTTCGAGTGATAAGATCTCTGCTTGCAGCCTGGCTAATCCGGACAGGCCGGAAAATTCTCCCCATGCAGCCATTTGCGCTCCTTCTTCCACAAAGCCTAACGGGAGACCGCAACCTTCCAGCACTTTTTTACAAAAAGCTGTCAATTCTGAATAGCTTACACGCATAGTTTCACTTCCTTATCCGGCGCAAACGATTCAGAAAAGAAGTGGAGCCAGTTTCCTCCCATTACGGCTTCTACTTCTTTTCGCGAAAAGCCCCTTGCTAATAGTACTTCAGCTATATTGGGGAAATCCGCCGGACCCTGGAACCAGGAAGGCCATACAGGCCAGGAGGGATTCGCAGCCGACCCTGCACCGTATTCCATTTTGTTCGTCCATCTCCCCATCCGCATCCAATGCAGGAAATCGTCTCCCCATTTCAAGGTAAGGTCCGTTCCGATCGCCACTTGATTGATCCCCATAAACTCTACGGTTCTGGCAACCATTTCGCTGAATTCATCGAGCGTCGTCTCCGTTCCGTTGATTAAATGCGGATAGATACAGAGCCCAAGCACCCCCCCGTTGTCCCGCAGAGCCTGTAAAACCTCTTTCGACTTGTTTCGCTTGGAAGGATAGATCCAATTGGGATTGGCATGAGTTATCGAGACAGGTCGCCCGGAATGGGCAATGGCATCCAAAGTCGTACGTTCGCCCACATGAGACAAATCGATGAGCATTCCGACCCGATTCATCTCTTCAATAACGAGTTTGCCAAATCGGGAGAGTCCGCTGTCATTTTCTTCGTAGCAACTGCTGCCAATCAAATTTTGATTGTTGTAGGTAAGCTGCATGATTTTCAGTCCAAGCTGGGAGAAAACCTCAATCAATGAAAGGTCGTCCTCCAGCGGCGATGCATTTTGCGCTCCCAGGATGATTCCCACTTTTCCTTGCGAACGGGCCGTGTGAATATCTGCTCCCTGTCGTACCAACATGACCAAATCGGCATTTTCCTCTATGAAACGGTACCATTTGCCGATTTTGCTCAGTGTCTCCCTGGCTCCTTCCCACAAAGCGCAACAGGCGTGTATACAGGTGACTCCTCCGCGGTGAAGCTCGAGCAATAATTCCCGATCCCAGTTGCACAACGTTAACCCGTCAATAATGACCATATCTTCCATTCTTGCCGTCATGTATGTTCCTCCAATTGTGGAATGAGCGGAAACAACCAATCATCCTCATATTTTTTTCCGATCTCCTCTACTAAAGGGGCTCCTTGAAACAATGTCACACGCACCCAGCGGTTCGATTGCGGATCAAATCGTTCGGCTCCAAAGAAGGACAGCTTCAAACGAAGGAGATGAAGCGGCAGCAATCTGCTGCCCCATAAATTCCCGTGGATTTCCCCGTATTCGCAGCCTTGCAGCGACTGCATCCTGCGAATGATCCACTTGTGTTCGGGATAGCGGACGACAAAGGCAGCGACCTTTTCATCAGGTGATACTCCATCCAGGGTTCGGGACAAGGCTTGAACTTGTTGGGCGATGCCAACCGGAAGCTCGTATTCTTCCCCGGGCTCTTCGCCTCGCACCCCCATCCTGGGCTCTTCCTTTTCGGCGGAACGATACCAGAAGTACTTGCGTTCATCGGGATCTGTAAAATCAAATTGGAACGCCCAGCAGTAGGCAGTCTCCAGAATTTGTCGCACTTCCTTCATTGACATGTCGGGTACGAGATCGTATGTCTCCGTCACTGTCGTAGCATCTTCCAAGTCCAGCACCAGGTCGGGATACAGTTCAAGCAGCAGCGTGTTGATCACTTCCTGCGTTTCGAATCCTGTGGTTTCCTCAGCCAATTCGCATAATCGCAGCCAGGGCTTGTCCGGAACCTGCCGATTTATTGTCCCGTTTTGACAATACTCGGAAACAAATTGCCTCATTTGATGCAGTTCTCTTGCCAGTTCATCTGGTTGGGTAAACGCTTCCAGATTGGGCAAGGGTGACTGCTGAAAATAGGCGATACTGCGATCCAGCAAACGGAGCAGCCGCGCTCCATCCGATGGCGTGGCATCCGTTTGTTTCACGCGGGCAAGGGCAGTTTCTTTCATCGTGATCCACGTATGCAATACTTGGGGGTGAGCAATCAGATACGGCACCATCCCCAGACCGGTGGCATTTCCAATCCCCAAATAGCGTTTGCACTCGGGATGAAGCTTGGCTGCACTTGGATTGCGGGTCTTGGCAATGTGTTCGACAAGCTCAAAGCTAAAATGGCGAAGCATGTAAACAGCAAACATTTGGGCCCGGAAAGAGCCGTAAAACGAATGATTTCGGTCCATTTTTTCAAAGGGGGCAATGCCAAATTTCCCGTTGCCGTATACCGCGGTCGTTCGCAACAAGTATCCGGTTTGAGCCAAAATTTTGGGGTCGGGCTGTCGTTCGTTTTCCAACTGTTCAACGATGTAGTCAAACATTCGGGTGCTGCGGTTGGCCCGGGACCAAACCAGATCCATGCTGTCGCCCCGCCCTGCCTCCTGTTTGGGCAGGCCCTGGCGAAGACGTTCCCACTTCTCAAATGTCAGCGGCCCTTCGCATAAGGCAAAGGTAACATCCCATTTGTCTGCAATGACGCGATCGCTTCGCTCCTGGTCCTCCAAGCGATGTGAGAAAACAACAAAATAGTAGGTATCTTGCGGAGTTTTTACGGAGTAACATGCTTCCCCAAAACCTAAATCGTTTAATTCAAAGCGAATCGGCTGAATTTCCCAGGCTTCTCTCATCACTTTGCGAAGCATGCTTCGGCCAAAGCTTACACTTGTCGTACGGCTGGCTCCCAGTCGCTCGGGTGTCATGATCTTGCTTGCAGGTCTCATGAGCTCATTCTCCTTCTTCATCTCATATAGTGCATCCAACATCGTTCCCCCCTTTAACCGCCAAAGCATCATTTTCCGATTATCGGAATTGTAATCCGTTTTTATATTTTGCAGACTTATATTAATCGTCTGTTTTTACGCAGTCAACAACAATCTGAAAAATGTTATCTATTTTTTATGAGTGCAACAAAAAAAGGCGCGGTTAAGCGCAAGTCGATGATCGGAAATAAGTACCAAATTCAACAAAAAAGCCTGTAGACTTCGTTCCTTATGGAACCTTGTCTACAGGCTGAGCCTTAGACGCTCGTCTAGGGCTTTGATTTAGCTGTATGGTTAAAAATCAATCCATTAAAAAGTCACTCATGATATCCTGTTTAACTTCTTCAATATGCATGTCCATCAGCTGTTTCGCTTCCTGGATCTTTTTGTCTCTCATGGCTGTTACTATCTTTTTATGCATCTCGATAGCCCGATACGGCCTGTCCAGATTTTTGGTCATGAGAATACCGAACCACTTGACCTGCACTTCCAGGGAATCCATAATCACGATCAGCCGGGTGTTATCCGAATAGCTGATCAACGTGCGATGAAAATTGCGATCGGATTCAAAGAAGGCTGTTGGATTGCCCTTCCGCAGCTCCTCTTCCGCCAGCTCAGCCTCTTCCAACAACCTGAGATAACAATCGTCAGGAATAAACGGGGCTGCCAATTCAACGGCCAGGGATTCCAGCGGCTTGCGGACATTATAAAGGTCCTTGATGGCTTTTTTGCTGGGCGTACTGACAAATGTACCGGAACGCGGCCTCACTTCTACCAAATTATCCAGCTGCAGTCTATTCAAGGCATCACGCACAGGGGTTCGGCTAACGCCCAATTCAGCCATCAGTTCATCATAATCAATGCGCGAACCTGGTTTTAACTGATTATGGACGATTTTGTCACGCAAATACAGATAGACTCGCTCGTGCAGATTCAGATTATCAAATACGCCTGGTTTGAACAATACCATCCATCCTTCAACAATTTTCCTTCATTCATTGTAACAGATCAAAATAAACAATCCTATTCTGATGTGTGTGTACCTTGAATGCTCTGTTTGGCGGACCGCTTATTGTTCAAAACCGACTTGATGATTGGCGTGAATAAGGTGATCAGCGATAAGACCAACAGCAGGCATGTGATCGGCCGCGTGAAGAAAATGTCGTAGCTGCCATCAGACAGTGCGAGTGATCTTCTGAATTGGCTTTCCGCCATCGGGCCCAGAATCAATGCCAGAACAATCGGAGATGCGGGAAAATCCTTTTTCTGCATGAAATATCCGATAACACCTGAGACTAACATGATGCCGACGTCAAAAAAGCTGTTATTGATCGCGTAGGAGCCTACTATGCACAACACGAGAATCACGGGTGTCAGAATTGACTTGGGAATTTCAACGACTTTGGCAAAATAACGGGCCGCCAATAACCCCAGGACAAACATCACGATATAGCAAAAGAGCATACCGACAAAGAGTGTATACACAAGTTCCCCGTTATTTGTAAAGAGCATTGGTCCCGGCTGGAGTCCCTGAACCAGTAAAGCACCCAACATGACTGCTGTTACGGAATCTCCCGGAATCCCCAGCGTCAGGAGAGGAATAAAAGCGCCGCCCGTACAGCCGTTTGCACCCGATTCGCAGGCAGCAACTGCTTCCAATTTTCCTTTACCGAATTCCTCTTTCTCTTTGCTGAAACGCTTCGCTTCATTATAAGAGACGAAAGCGGCTATATCTCCACCCGCCCCGGGAATAATGCCGATGAGGACGCCTAATCCGGAGGAACGAAGGATGGTGGGCAGCATTTTTTTAAAATGGTACCAGGTGGGAAGAATCCGTTCGATTTTCGCCTTCACTTTTTCCCCGACCGCCGCCTCCTCCAAAGTCTTAAACGCTTCCGCAGCGGCAAACAATCCGATCATAACCGGGATATAGGGAATTCCATTCATCAGTTCTTCGATTCCGCCGGTATACCTGGGCAATCCCAAAATGGGGTCCAGGCCGATTGTAGCAACCAGGAGCCCGCCCGTACCCGCGATGAGT
The DNA here is from genome assembly GCF_046036945.1 of Brevibacillus sp. B_LB10_24. Taxonomy (NCBI): domain Bacteria; kingdom Bacillati; phylum Bacillota; class Bacilli; order Caryophanales; family Paenibacillaceae; genus Brevibacillus; species Brevibacillus sp. B_LB10_24. The sequence continues at coordinate 61,552 of NZ_JBJQOQ010000013.1, forward strand.
CCCTTCAAAATGGACTTCCCCGAGATGCTGGTAATAATACTTAGACCGAAGACGGCCAGCGCAAACGTCTCAGGGGCACTAAATTCCAGCGCCAGGTTTGCCAACACAGGCGATAAAAACATCAGCACAATCACGCTGAGGATTCCGCCGATGGTCGAAGAAAGCGTAGCCGTCCCCAGTGCTTGACCAGCCATCCCTTTCTGCGTCAAGGCGTAGCCGTCAATGGCTGTAGCTGCGGCTGCCGGCGTGCCGGGGGTACGGAGCAAAATGGCAGTAATGGATCCGCCATACACTCCTCCAAAATAGACACCTGAGAGCAGCATTAAACCGGAAACAGGCTCCATGCCAAACGTGACCGGAAGCAAGAGAGCAACCCCCATCGTGGCCGTCAGACCGGGAAGAGCCCCCACAATAATACCGATCACGACACCCAGCACGGAAATCAGCATGACCATGGGCTGTGTGAATATGTGAGTTGCTCCTTGCAGTATATAGTCGAACATGCCATTCTCCTTTCATCAACCGGATTCAATCTGGATTCACGAAAATAAAGCGCCAGTGGGCAAAATGACGTTTAGCAATAAAGCGAAAACAACGTAGATGCCAGCTGTCACTGCAACCGCTGGAACAATCGCCGTCCATTTTCTTTGACCGTCGATCATCCACTTCATGGCCACAAAATACAGCGGAGAAGCAACATAAAAACCCGCCAAATAGATGAGGAAAAAGTACACACTCGTCAAAAGAAGGCCTGCCAAGGATATTTTCCAGTTAATCACATGCGCTTCCTTCGATTCGCTTGTCTCTTTGTTTTCTCTTCTTTCCTTGGCCATTAAGAGAATCGAGAGAAGGATTAATAAACAGGACAGAACCGTCGGATAAAAAGCAGGTCCAACTTCTTCTGCCATAGTTGAAGGGAACTGCCGGGCAAAATAAATGCCCAGAACGCCCATTATAATGAAGAAAACGCTGGCTAATGTCGTTGCGTATCGATTCATTTTCATCCCCCTGCAGCCACCCCTTATTCAAACAACGCGGAGAAGACCCCTCTCCGCGTTGTACCGTGTTCTACTTCTTCAATCCTGACTTGTCAATCAAATCCTTGAACATAGCTGAATCGCTCGTTATCTTCTCCTGGAAAGCAGCATCATCCAGGTAAGCTTTTCCCAGATTCATCTTGTCCAGCACGCTTTGGAAGCTTTGTTCTTTTACCGTTTCCGCTGCAGCATCCTTAAGAACGCTTACAATTTCTTGTGGCGTATCCTTTGGCACACCCAGACCGCGCCAAGTTGATACCGACAAATCAACGCCTTGTTCCTTCAAGGTAGGCACGTCTTTCATATGTTCCAGACGCTCATCCGACATCACTCCCAGCATCTTCAACTTTCCGGAGGTGACATGAGCGGAAACCTCGGCAGGACTTACCATGACGGCTTCAACATGTCCACCAAGCAGCGCCGTAACCGCAGGAGCCGCCCCCTCATACGGAATGTGGCGCAACTTCACACCGCTCTTGTCTTCAAATGCTGCCGCCGCCAAATGCCAGATGCCGCCCGTTCCTGAGTTGGCCACTCGTACCTTTTCCGGATTGGCCTTCGCGTACTCGATGAATTCCTCCAAACTGTTCCATGGTGCATCGGTCCTGACGGTGACCGCTGACGGATCCTGATTGATCATCGTGATCGGTTTGAAATCTTCCGGCTTGAAACTGGCCAGGCCAAGGTGAGGCAATATGGTCACATCCGCTGTAATCAGCGTAACTTTATAGCCGTCTGCTTTTGCTTTTGCCCCTTCTGCCATCCCGACCGCTCCGCCGCCGCCAGTCTTGTTGACGACACCAAACGGCTTGGCGAAGTGAGTTTTTGCAGCATCTGCAAACGCGCGCGCAACCGCATCGGTACCTCCCCCCGCTGAGAACGGAACCAGCAATTCCACTTGCTTGGTTGGGTAATCCACCTTTGCTGCTGCATCAACCTTGCCGGTTGCATCACCGCCGCCTCCACCACATCCGGCCAGTGCCGCCAGAAGTGTGATGGAAACGAGCCCGGTGAGTAAATGATTGAGCTTCATTGAACCCCCTACCTTCCTTGTCTGTTTATGGAAAGGATTTAAAATTGCAGGTCTTTCATCGGGATATTGTGCTTCTCACAGTATTCCTTGTACAACTTGAACTTGCTGAACACATCGTCTTGATAGGTGACTTGATCCTGATCATCCAGATACTGAATGACGCCTTCCAGAATGAACAGCGTGATCATTTCCTCTTCGCCATCAACGACGAGAGTGTGGATGTCTCCTGGCGGCTCGTACACGAAGGTACCTGGTTTGGCGACCCACTCTCTTTCCAGATAACGCCACTCTCCTTGCAGCGTAAAGGCCATTACCTGTCCGCCGGAGTGGCGATGGCGGTTCACGGCTCCACCTGGTTTTACTTTCAGGAGGTTAATCCATCGGCCTGTAGCCAGATCAAAACGAACCGGCTTGAACCACACGCGGTCGCTTTGCGGAACCCACGGGATTTCTGTAGTGTCGATCGCTTGGTCTGGCAGTTGGAACATTTCGGTAAATTCATTCAATGTCATTTGATATTCCCTCACTTTTCCGTCATTTTTTAAGCAATTGGTGTTGCAGGCGGATACAGCATCGGATCACCGGCCAGCAGTCCCCCGTCGATCGGAAGAATGACTCCCGTCACAAAACTGGCTTCCGGTGACGCGAGAAAATCAACCACAGCCGCCACTTCTTCCGGCTTGCCGTACCGGCCCTGCGGTGTACGAGAAAGAATGCGCTCCCGGAACTTTGGATTCTGGGTAGCTCCGGATGATAACGGTGTTTCGATATAGCCCGGACTAACAGCATTTACACGGATACCATACTTTGCCCAAGATACCGCGAGCGATTTCGTCACCTGTACGATCCCGCCTTTGGAGGCAGCATAGGAAAGCAGGTTTTCACTGCCATAGTGGGCAAGCATGGAGCTGAAGTTCACAATCGACCCTTCGTTCGCTTGCTTCATATAAGGGTGAACGGCTTGGCACATGAAAACGCTGCCATTTAAGTTTACTTGCAGGACAGCCATCAATTCCGCGTCCCTTACTTCAGCCGCTGGTGTTCGTCTGATGATTCCGGCGGCGTTCACCAGGATGTCGATGCCCCCTAAAGCTTCCGCCGCTTTTTGGGCGATATCTCGCGCTTGCTCCTGATCGGCTACATTGCCTGCGATAAAGTGGATGTCCGCAGCTTTTTCCCTCAACTGATGGACGAGTTCCCTTCCTTTCTCCTCGGCGATATCCACAATGGCAACCGCATACCCTTTTTCGACAAATCGATTTGTAATCGCCAATCCTAGACCGGAAGCACCTCCTGTAACAATCGCTGTACGTCTCTTCTCCATCAGAGCCCCTCCTTAGAAGACTTAACCTCACTGAAATCTAATGTCTAATGTATCAGATTGTTGCTTGTTGATTATATTACGTATCCGCTCCCATCTTGTCAATGAATATTTTTTATTTTTCATCGCTTTAAAATTGCAGAAATACTTCCGCTTCACCTGTCCTATCGTTCGGCCCTGCACCAAGGGGAACGCCTTCCAATTGCCCCCAAAATGCGAAGCAGTACCATTCAGCAAGGCCACTTCGATATTCGTTCATTCCACAATTGAGGCAACATGCGAAAACCATATATAATATACAGAAGCAATAATTTTATAATTCTTATAGGGTGAGCGATGTTGAAAAAATATGTATATGCAGGGATTTTACTTGGAACTGTCGTGTTAGCAGCGTGTACTACAAATGAGGAAACAGGAGGACAGGTAACAGAACAGATGACAGAGGATTTTGCTGCCGGACAAACAGTAGGAGCTGAGCCTTTGGCAGACGGGAAAACAGCAGAAGTTAAGCCTTTGGCAGACGGGAAAACAGCAGAAGTTAAGCCTTTACCTAACGGACAAACTGCAAAAGTTGAACCTTTATCTGAAGGGAAAACAATTAAAATCAGGTTTTTATCCGATGAAGGTGAAGTAGCTTCGGCGGCTCCTTTAGAATTGACTCAAAAACAAAAAGAGGATTATTACAAGCAATATGTTGAAATTGCAGCTCAGGTAGATGCGGAATACCCTGGTAAGGATCTTACTGTTGTACCTATCGATGAGTTTAAACCGGAAGATTGGATTGAACCGGAAGAATTTCGAAAAATATGTATTGCAAGGGCTCATGCAATCATTGTTGATGAAACCCAATAATAGAATCCTAAAATTCCCAAACCCCTCAAGAACAGAACGCCTCGCGTTCCGCCGCCCCCTTTGTCGAGCAACTTTTGCATCGATACTGCCTTATGTAGTTGTGTTTGAATTTCCTCCAGACGAACGTGGCCGTTTCTTCGGTTCGCGTTTTCCTGTTAAAGACATACCAAAAACCCCTTCCATTCGTCTGAAACAGACAACGAAAGAGGCTTTTTATGTACCGTTCATTCAATTCGCAACGAGGTGTACGCTGTATCCACGTTTAGATATCATGACAAGAACCGCATCTTTGTGCGGTTTTTCACTGTAATGGTGCCCCCACGCGGAATCGAACCACGAACTGATCATTACGAGTGATCTGTTATACCGTTTAACTATAGGGGCAACTCATTTGTTTGTTGGGATGGTGCGGTCGAGAGGACTTGAACCTCCACGGTGTTGCCACCACTAGAACCTGAATCTAGCGCGTCTGCCAATTCCGCCACGACCGCATTCTATGAAATCTTATTAGCTTGGCGACAAAAATTAATATACCATCTATTCTTTTGAAAGTCAATAATAAAACTTACCTTTTTTGAAAAAAACATTGTGAAGGATTTCGGAGGAATTTGTCGAATCTTGTCCAAATGCTGGAGAAAGGGTCGGAGGTTAGGAAAGGAGTCGATTTGAGCTATGATGAAGTATATCTTTCGGCTGCCTGTATTGGTTGTTATTGTTGCCGTATGTCTACTCTTCTTAACGCTCTTGTTCCTTTTCAATTTAAACCAAATCAGATCGTCAAATTCCGGGGCGCACAACACCGTTCGGATCGCTCTGCTATTGGAAGGCCCCACTTACGATCAGGGATGGAACAGCACTGCGCTTGAAAGCTTGCAGCAGTTGGCAGATACATACAAGTTCGAACTGACTGTAGCTGATAATATGAATGTTGAACAGATATATTCTTCCGTTTCTGCGTATGGAAAGCAGGGGTACGATCTGGTGATCGGGCACGGCGTTATATTTTCAAGCCCTTTTACTGCAGCCGCCTCCCGCTTTCCGCGGACGCGCTTTATCACGGTAAACGGAACAGCCGCTCACCCGAATCAGACAGTGGTCCGCTATGACTTGTGGTCCGCCGGTTTTTTGGTAGGCAAATTTGCCGCCATGATGAGCAATAACCATAAAGTTGCCTATTTGGCCGTCGATAAACCGCAAGAAATCGCTCAACAGGAGGGCTTTAAGGCTGGTGTGGCAACCGCTGACGATTCGACTGTGACATACGTCCAAAAATTGCCTGACTTTTCATCGAAAGAGCAAGCTTTGCAAGCCACCCGCAGTTTGATTCAAAACGGGGTTGACGTGATCTACACAACTGGCGACAGCTTCAACTTGACCGTCATTACAGAAGCCCAGAAAGCCAATATTTACGTCATCGGCTACGTCAGCGACCAGCGCTTTATCGCTCCGAACCACGTCCTGACCAGTTTGATCCTGGACGTAAAACAGGTCTATAACAATCTGATTGAGCGATACTTCAACGGCCAATTGCCTGCCGGTGAAATCTACTACGGACTGGCGGAAGGCGGAGTGCATTTGGGCCCATTCGGTCCGATGGTCCCTGATTTCATCAAGGAAAAAATGAATGCAGAAAAACAGCAATTATAAAAAGAAACGATCGAACTCATCTCGGAGAAGCAGTCAAGGTCTTCGAGAATCAAGCACGAAATACATCTCCAGGAGGCAACAAGCATGTCTCGCTTTCGTTCTCTGGGATTTCGCAAACAAATGATGCTAAGCTACCTTGTGATGGTCCTCTTGATCTGCTTTCTTGCCGGCTTGTTCAGTTATCAGATGACCGGCCTGATTTCGCAGGAGATGTTCCTCGCCAAGAAGATACAGCCATTGACGAGCACATTGGTGGAAGTGAAAAACCAGTTGTACAGCAAAACCTTTAACTTGAATATGTACATTGCGACGCAGCAGCCTGATTATCTGAAAAAATACGAAGCGCAATTAATCAACCACAACCAGCTTAACCTGCTGCAAAAGACAAACGAAAATGAAGAACTCTTTCTCGTCATTGACCTGTTACGCGATCTGGATTTCATCTTTTTAAATAAAATCAACCCTCTGCTGAAAGAGGAAAACGTACAAGCCATCAATTACGTTCTGGAAGAGGACGTGGAGCCGCGTATCTCCCGGCTGGAACACGGAATGAACAGGTCGCTCCGCTTGTTGGAACAGCAGACCGAATGGGAATTCGAGAAAACGAACGACAGCCTGCATGCATCCTTGAGGATTACCTACACACTCTCCGTCATCTCCATTCTGTTCGGCACTTTTTGCGCACTTTACTTCCGCCGTCAGCTCCTTCTCCCGATTCAATCCTTGATTACTGAGGTTCGCAAAGTATCAAGCGGCACTTTTGGCCAAAAAGTAAGCTGCAGCGATCATGATGAATTTAACGAGTTGGCACAAGAGTTTAGTAAAATGTCGCAAAACATTTCGGAGTTGTTTCAACAGGCCCTTGAGCAGCGGCGGGTGTTGGAGACAGAAAAAATTGTTCGACAGCAAATTCTCGATTCCCTGCCGGTCGGGGTGATCACCTGCCATTATCCGACCTCGGAAATTCACATGAATGAGAAGGCAAAGGAACTGGTCATTCTGGACGAGGGCTCATTCCCGCTGTCCCCGGAAGGATCGATTTCGCCATGGGAGCAGCCCGCCGCGGAGGAGACCAACTGTTGGTTTGAAAATCGCAAAATCATCCTGTACCACCAAAGGGGCGGCACCTTTTCCGCTCTGGTCTCCTACGCCCCGCTCCTGGATAAAGACCGGGAGACGATTGGCTGGATTGTCGTTTTGACCGACATCACCGAGCAGGAAAAGGTCCAGGAATTTATCAACCAGTCGGAGAAGCTGTCCCTTGTGGGCAAACTGGCTGCCGGCGCCGCCCATGAAATCCGCAACCCGTTAACCGTCATTTACGGCTTTATCCAGCTGCTGATGGGAAAATTGACAGACGCTGAGAAAAAAGCGTACCACATTCCGCTCATTTTAAAGGAAATAGAACGTGTGAATCAAATCGTCACCGAAATGCTGCAGCTCTCCAAACCATCGCGGCCTGATTATCGTAACGTGACGATCGGGGAAATCTTTGGGTCCATCCTGCCCCTGATGAAGGGAGAGGCACTGCTGCATAATATCGAAATGATCGAATTGTACGATCGGGAGATAACGATTCAAGCTGATGTAGAGCAATTAAAGCAAATTCTTCTAAACCTGATAAAAAACGGGATTGAAGCCATGCCGCATGGAGGGACGCTCTCCATCGACAGCAAAAAACAGAACGGGATGGTATACTTGTCTATCCGGGATACCGGGATCGGGATCTCTGCCGACAACCTGCCTCACGTCTTTGATCCTTTTTTCTCCTTTAAAGAACAGGGAACGGGACTTGGCCTGTCCATCTCCATGCAAATGGTCAAGAACCACGGCGGAAATATTCACATCGAAAGCCGGGAAGGAGAAGGGACGACTGTTATCATCTCGCTACCGGTCAACCCGATCAACCCGGTCGGCCTGCGCACCTGACAGGCTGTTTGTCCGGCGCAGCCAGGCAAACATTTTGACCGTGTACTCTCGGATCTGCGCGGAATCAAACAAATGTGCCGCCCCTTCAACCAGCCACAGCTCATGCGGTTTGTTGTGGGCGGCCAACGCCTCGGCCAGCTTCACAGCATGCGTCTTGCTCACGTTCTCGTCCTCTGTGCCGTGGATGATCAAGACCGGGCAGGAAACCTCGCCGGCCCGGTAGACGGGGGATCGCTCCAGGTACGCCTGCCGGTTTTTTACCGGATGGCCGACAACTCGCCGCAGCATCCTGCGCATATCCACCCGTTCCTGATACGTCAGAAACAGATCGCACACCCCTGCCCAGATCACGGCACTGTGAAAGCCCGGGCATTCGATGGCCGCCAAGAGCGCCATCATTCCGCCCCGCGAAAAGCCGTACAAGCTGATTTGATCGGCGAGAACCCAGGGAGAGACCTTTAGCAAGGCAAAAGCGGCATACACGTCGTGACGTTCCGCTCCGCCAAACTCATCTCTCCCCTCCGCTCCCTCATTTCCTCGGTAATGAGGGGCAAAAACGAGGTAGCCAAAAGCTGCCATTTGCGAAATCCGCTCCATCCGGACTTTGCCGATCTCCCTCATCCCGCCTCGACAATAGAGCAAAGCCGGAAACGGACCGGCACCGTCGGGAACGGCCATAGCCGCCTTCACGTGCAGGCCCTGACTGTCATACGTGACCGTGTACAGCCTCACCCCCGGCAGGACCGGTTCCAACTCTTCCTGTTCCACGATCATTCTCCGCTCACCTCCTCGCCCACTTGCGGCTTTATTTATGGATAGCTTTCCCCAAATACAAAGAAGAGGAACGAAGCGTTCCTCTTCACTCAAGCGTATTTATGAAAGGCCTAATAGCCTCGTTTGCTCTGCTTTTTATTGATGGTGGCAAGATTTTCTTCACTGTGCTTCAGCCACTTCTTCAATTTGTCCTCAAAGGAACTGGCACTGTCACGTTTGTTGTAGCCGCCGCGAGGGCCACCGCCACGGCGATCATCACGAGAGCTGGTCTCTGACGCCGGCAATGCGGCGCGAACGGAAAGCGAGATTTTTCCAGCATCATCGATGGAGAGCACTTTTACTTTTACGGTGTCTCCAACGGAAAAGTGTTCATTAATATCTTTGACAAATCCGTTAGCTACTTGGGAAATATGGACCAAGCCTTGTTCTGTGTCAGTCACGGCAACGAACATCCCAAACGGTTTGATCGCTGTCACTTTCCCCTCAATGATGCTTCCCACTTCTACTGCCATCAAGTTTGCACTCCTTTTAGCTTTTCAAAAAATAACATCTGGCTCAATTTCTAAGTATAGCAGAGAATACGTAAGAAAGAAAAGCCTGTTTTCTCCCAGTCAGGCCCCGTACAGCAAATTTTCAACTGCTTGTCTGCACGATTGGCACCATCCCTCTGAAAAGTCCTCCTCCCCTGATTTTCGCTCTCTTTTTTATGAGCCGTTCACCTAAAATGGATACCTGTTTCTTAGGAATTCGAGGGGTGGGTAAAATCTGTCCCCCGAAAAGGAACATTTGTCAGCCAGATTTTGCGAGAAGACGAAGAGGATGTATTGCAGCTTCGCTGGGCAATTGAAGGACAATAGTTTCCCTTTCCCGCCTACCCAACATTTGGTACAATGAGCGTAACGGATTTATGACAACGATTATATTCTGAAAACAGGGAATCTTCCAAAAAGATCGGTAGAGTGGGAGGGAATTACATGGCACAAATTTTTACATCTTATTCCGAGATCGTAGCCGATATCCACGACGGCGCTACGCTCCTCGTCGGCGGCTTCGGGTTGGTCGGCATTCCCGAAAACCTGATCATCGCGCTAAGGGACAAGGGAGTAAAAAACGTAACGGTCGTTTCCAATAACTGCGGTGTCGATGACTGGGGACTCGGTCTCATGCTGCGTGAAAAGCAAATAAAAAAAATGATCTCCTCTTACGTTGGCGAAAACAAGGAATTTGAACGCCAGTTCCTCGCCGGCGAACTGGAAGTGGAGCTTACTCCCCAAGGGACGCTCGCCGAGCGCATCCGGGCTGGCGGAGCCGGTATCCCCGCATTTTACACGCCTGCCGGTGTCGGGACTCCGATCGCGGAAGGGCTGGAAACGCGGGTATTTGACGGCAAAGAGTACCTGCTCGAGCGAGGCATTACGGGCGACTTTGCCCTGATCAAAGCGTGGAAGGCAGATAAGCTGGGCAACCTGGTATACCGCAAAACAGCGCAAAACTTCAATCCGATGATGGCTGCCGCCGGAAAAGTAACCATCGCTGAGGTTGAGGAAATTGTCGAAGTGAGTGAACTTGATCCGGAACACATTCACACTCCCAGCATTTACGTCCAGCGCTTGATCCAGGCCCCCCGCTTCGAAAAGCGAATCGAACGGCTCACCGTACAAAAATAAGCGAAAAAGAGGAGGATTTTCATGGCACTTACTCGCGAACAAGTGGCGATGCGGGCAGCCCGGGAAATTCAGGACGGCTTCTACGTCAATCTGGGTATCGGCATGCCGACGATGGTCGCCAATTATATCCCCGAAGGAATGAATGTGGTACTTCAATCGGAAAACGGGCTGCTCGGCATCGGCCCCTACCCGACCGAAGCGGAAGTCGATCCCGACCTGATCAACGCCGGGAAAGAAACGGTTACGGCAATCCCGGGAGCGGCTTACTTCTCCAGCGCAGAATCATTCGCCATGATTCGCGGCGGACACATTGACCTGGCGATTCTGGGGGCGATGGAGGTTTCCGCTGAGGGCGATTTGGCCAACTGGATGATTCCGGGTAAAATGGTAAAGGGAATGGGCGGCGCCATGGACTTGGTTCACGGCGCCAAGAAGATCGTTGTGATCATGGAGCACGTCAACAAGCACGGCGAACCGAAGATCTTAAACCAATGTGCGCTGCCGCTGACGGGCAAAAAGGTCGTAAACCGGATCATTACGGACCGCGCCGTACTGGATGTGACTCCGGAAGGATTGCTGCTGGTAGAAGTCGCTCCGGGGTACACGCCGGAGGATATCCAGGCTTGCACGCAGCCTCCCCTGCGGGTTTCTGATCAGATCAAGACCACCTCCCTATAAAAAGCTGTGTCAAAAGCCAACTCCAACTGCCTGATTCGGCAACAGGAGTTGGTCTTTTCGAAAGGATGTCCACGATGTCTGCGTTTGGTTGTTTAGTCCTTCACGGCTTTGCCGGCGACGTTCACGAAGTGCTGCCTCTGGCTATGGCTCTGCAAAAACAGGGCTATACTGTCGAATGCCCTACACTCGAGGGGCACGGTGCCGGACGCCTCCTGCTGAGTCAAAGCAGGCGTTCCGACTGGATCGATTCAGCCGTAGAAGCGTACAAACGGCTGAGCCTGCGATGCGATAAAATCGCGGTAATCGGCTTCTCCATGGGGGGCCTGCTAGCCCTGCAGATCGCCTCCCGCCATCCCGTGCACCACCTGTTTACGCTCAACACCCCTTTTTACTACTGGGATATCAAACAGGCTGCTGTTAATCTGCGCAACGATTTTCGCACCCATCTCTCCCGTTACATGAACGGGATGGCAAAATTCCCTATACGGAGCATGCTGGAGTTTCGCATGCTCCTGGCGGAAACGAAGCGATTGCTGCCCCGGGTGACATGTCCTTATGTGATCGTACAGGGTGAGAAGGACGACACGGTACAGGCGGTCAGCGCCTGCCACTTGCAAAAACACGTCGGAAGCGCTGACACGCGTCTCCTCTCCTTCCCCGAATCGGGTCACCTGATCTTGCACGGACCCGAGGCAGAAGATGTGATCAGACACGTATCCGAGATCCTGAAGGAACGAATGAAATAACAGGAGCTAACGGCATGCAATTCAAACCAAGACCGTCGTCTCTCCCCTTAGGGAAAGACGACGGTCTTGTTGTCATAGACCAGGACGCGATCTTCCAGATGCCAGGTGACCGCCTGTGCCAGAACGGTACGCTCGATTTGCCGTCCCTTCATTTTAAGCGCCTCGACATCGTCCCGATGTGTCACCCGCTGGACGTCTTGTTCGATGATCGGACCTGCGTCAAGCTCCTCCGTCACGTAGTGGGCGGTAGCTCCGATCAGTTTTACGCCGCGCTTGTACGCCTGATCGTACGGCTTTGCGCCGACGAACGCCGGCAGGAAGGAGTGATGGATGTTGATGATTCGCTGCGGATAATCCCGCAGGAACTGGGGTGAGAGGATTTGCATGTACCGGGCTAGAACGATCAGGTCGATATCCTTCATCAGTTCCATCTGCCGCCGCTCTGCCTCAGCCTTTGTCTCGCTCGTGACAGATATCACATGGTATGGGATGCCAAGCGCTTCTACCGTTTCCCTCATATCAGGATGATTGCTGACGACCATTGCGATATCGGCGTGCAGGGCACCCGACTGCCACTGCCACAGGAGTTCCAACAGACAGTGATCCTCCTTGGATACGAAGATGGCGATCCGTTTGAGCCTGCGGGCCTCTACGAGCGTCCAGTCCATTTGAAACCGGTTTGCAATCGGCTGAAAACTTCGCTTTAACTCTTCGCATCTTTCCTCTAGATTGGGCAGGTCAAACTCGATCCGCATAAAAAAGCGGCCGCCCTCAGGATCGGTCGAGTATTGATCCGACTGTGAAATATTCGCGCCGTTTTCGGCTAAGAATTGGGATACAGCATAGACAATTCCCGGCCGATCCGGGCAGGTGATGAGCATGCGGGCGTGGTCCTTCTGCTTTTCCTGGTAGGCGCGCCGCCTGCTGTCTGAAAGTTGACTCATTTGTTTCTCTCCTCTATCTCTCGTTGCGTTTTTTCCCTATAGTATAACACGTATTTTTAGTCAGTCCAAACGATTCCATCCCTTGTATACATTGACTTAAAAACATCCACCATGGAAAGACATGAAGAAAAATCCTGACTGTCAAGGGGTAAAGATTTACACCGCTACTATAAATTTATCATTTATTTTAAACAAGAACCTATGATATTGTATTGATTGTTATCGCCGAAACTTCCTAAACAGAAGTGCGGGGGACTTTTTTTATCGATGGCACATGCGGCCATCGATTTGGGGTGAATCGCAATTGCGTAGGGCAGCCTCCTTAACCCGAACCCGACAACTAACCTCGTAGGCATGTGAAAGGAGAAGATGTTGATGAAAAAGTGGTCAGCCAGAAAAACGTTGGCGTCCATGGCTTGCGCTGTGCTGTTTGCAAGTATCTCTACCCCAACATTTGCCGCTACTTACGAAGTAAAACAAGATGACACATTTTTCAAACTTTCGCAGGAACGCAACATCCCCCTGCAATCGATCCTTGCCGCCAACCAGGGTGTCGATCCGACCAATTTGCAAATTGGTCAAAAGATTCAGCTTCCGGAGACCAAGAAGGCAACAGCTGTGGCTGCCAGTGCCACTGCTCCGAAAGAATTGGGAAGCACCATTACCACCCCTGCCGGCAAAACCTTGTCTTTCAGCCGTGTCATCTCTTGTAAAGCTACCGGCTATACGGCTTCTGCGGAGGAAAACGGCGGCTGGGCTGGCGTGGATTACTTCGGCAATCCATTAAAAGTGGGAACCATCGCGGTAGACCCCAAGGTGATTCCGCTCGGTTCCACCGTCTATATCACGGGATACAATTCCCCCCATTTGCCAGGCGGAGGCATGGTGGCGAAGGCGGCAGACATCGGCGGCGCGATCAAGGGAGAGCGTGTAGACATCTTCCTGCCAACGAATGACGCATCCTACTTCGGTATGCAAAATATCAAGGTTTACGTACTTAAATAACTTTATAGGCTATTCGCTATTTTGACAAGGAACGCCCCGGGATCCATGACATGATCCCGGGGCGTTCCTCTTTTTCATTCGCCTTCGCCGATAAGGACGGCCTCGCCCGCGGAGAAGAAGTACAGGTAGCTTTTATCGACTCGCCGCTGCCAGATCTGTTCGATTGCCTGCGTGTAAAGCTGGAGCTGTTTCCGATAGCGGTTGGTTAGCTGAACAAGCGAGGCAGCCCGGTCGCTGCCGATCATGGCATCTGTCTTGTAGTCGACCATAATCAGCGATCCGTCCGGCTCTTCTGCCAGACAGTCGATGACCCCTTGCACGATAACCTGCTCCCCTGTTTCCGCAATGGCGTCAGACATGATCTGATCCAATGGGACGGTCATCGTAAAAGGCAGTTCGCGATGCACCCGGGCCGCCGCTTTTAGCCGCAGGCCAAGCGGCGAGGCAAAGAATGAGGCTATTTGCTGACAGTTTACCTGTGCAGCCTGCTCCCGGGTGAGGTACTCCCGATCTACCAAGTCTCGCAGCTGGTGCTGCACACCGGCTTCGTCCAGGGGTTGTTTCAGGTCCAGCTGCTGCATGACCGTGTGCACAATCGTTCCAATCTCCGCCCGGCTAAAGGTCTTGATTGTCTGCTCCGTCAGAAAGCGGGGCTTCTTGTTGATCTGCGCCCATTTGCGAGCCGGGCCTTCCTCAGTAGACAGCCTGAGCTGCTCGCTTTCCGAGACATCTTCCGTCATTCGCTTCAGCTCGCTGACGCTCCACTTGGCCGCTGTCTGCGCGGCCAGGAGATACGGGTAGCTCCAGGTCAGCTGCCGTTCAAGCTGTTCCCGCCAGAATGGATCTTCCGGTCTTTCTCCCACTGATTGCAGGCTGACGATTCGCTCCCAGACCTGCCGATCCAGGTTTGTTTCCGCCTTTTTAGCCGCAAACTGGTCCGCCTGGTAGAAGAAAAACGACCAGCGGGAGTCATCAGGTACGGTCGTGAGGCAGAGCTCTCCTCCCTGTTCCTGGCATTTGTCCCGCAGGACAGCCCCGGCTGGATGGCGCACCAGGGCCCGGCCTACCCAGTCCAGGCTGCTTTTTGCCTGGATGAGATCCTCGTCGGCCAGCGCATCCCCCGAGCCAGCCTGATCGCACCAGGCGGCGATACTTTTCGCCAGATTTTTCTCGGAAGCAACCAAGATCAGCTTCTCCCGCGCCCGCGTCAAGGCGACGTACAGTACGCGCATCTCCTCAGCCAGCATCTCGCGGTGAAGCTGCTGCCGGACCGCCTGGTACGCGAGGCAGGGATATCGCAGACGCAGCTCGGAATCGGATACCTTGGGACCAAAACCGAGGTCTTTGTGCAGCAGGAAGTGCTTCTTTTCATCCATCGTGTTGAACTGTTTCCCCAACCCTGCGACAAATACCACGGGAAACTCCAACCCCTTGCTCTTGTGGATGGTCATGACCCGCACGACGTCTTCATTTTCCCCAATCGTCCGTGCCTCTCCCATGTCGCGCCCTTTTTGCTGCAGCCGGTCGACAAATCGAAGGAAACGGAACAGACCGCGAAACGAGGTAGCCTCATACTGGCGGGCGCGGTCGTACAGTGCCCGCAGATTCGCCTGCCGCTGCTGACCGTTATCCAGCGAGGCGACAAACTCCAGATAGCCCGTTTCTCGGTAAATCCGGGCCAGCAGATCAGCGAGAGAACCGCGTCTGGCTGCTGTCCGCCAGTCTTCGACACGCTGGAAAAAATCGCGCAGACGCCTGTCCAGCTCGCCCTCATCCCGCCCCTCGCGAACGCAAAGCTGCACCGCCTGATGAAAGGGAATGCCTGGATAGGCAATGCGCAATTCAGCCAGATGCTGTTCGGTCAAGCCGACGATCGGCGAGCGCAGCACTGCCGCCAGCGGAATATCCTGCTGCGGATTGTCGATGATCCGAAGCAGCGACAGCATGACCTCTACCTCGGTTGCAGCGAAGTAGCCTCCGTTCTGCTCAGCATACACGGGAATCCCGGCTGCTTGCAGCTCCTCCATCATCGGCTGCGCCCAGCCGGCGTTGGCACGCAGCAGGATGACGATATCCCGATAAGCGAGCGGCCGCATCCCGCCGCTGCTTTTGTCAAAGACGAGCAGCGGTGCAGATCCCGCTCCCGGCTCCATCCACATGCGGATCCGCTCGGCGATCAACCGGGCCTCCAACTGTGCCGTACCGACCTGCTCGGCTTCCAGCACTTCATCTGCCGCAGCGGATACTCCTCCGCCGGAAGCCTCATCTGCCCCGTTCCCGCCTAAGGGCTCGCTGCCGTCGTCGTTTCCATCGGGGAGGTGGCGGTCGATCAGATGCACTTCTGTATCCAACGCTTCCGAATCGGCATCTGGATAACGAGCCCTGCCGATCAGCTCGGCGGACTTGTCGTAGGAGATTTCACCCACTCGCGGGGTCATGATCTGGCGAAACAAGTAGTTGACCGCATCGACAACGACCGTACGGCTGCGGAAGTTCGCCGCCAGATCGATACGCCGTCCCGCCCCCTTCCGCTCACTTTCACTACCGGTTCGATATGATACATATTTTTCCAAAAATAATCTAGGCTCCGCTTGCCGGAAGCGGTAGATACTCTGTTTTACGTCCCCAACCATAAACCGGTTGCCCGCAATCCCATCGGCCGGGTCACGTGAGACCAACTGCAAAATCGTCTCCTGTGTCAGGTTGATGTCCTGGTACTCGTCGACCAGCACTTCGGCAAACTGATCCTGAAGCTGTCGGGCGACAGACGACGGCCGGTACCCTCCCGTCTCGTCGGCCTCTCGCAGAATCTGCAGGGCGAGATGCTCCAGGTCGCTGAAGTCAACCAAGCCGCGTGCCTGTTTTTCCGCCGTAAAAGCCGCGTCAAACTGGATCACCGCCCGGGCCAGCGTTCCCATCAGCGGAGCGAGGCGGTACAGGTCGCGCAGGTAATCTTCATCCGTTGCCGAAAAGTACTCTTCCTGCAGCGCTCCCACTTTCTCCTTCGCCTTGTTGCGCAGGCTTTGCACCTGCTTTTTTAGAGCATCATCCGCCTCTTTTGCCGCTGGAAGCCTGCCGAACGCGATCGCATCCAGCGCCCGTCGAAGCGGCTCCCAACCGGCTTCACAGGCAAGTACAGCAGACTGGACGGCATCCCGCTCCTGCTCAAGCAAGGGCAGGTAGCTGCCGGGTCCGTTAGCCGAACCTGCAAGCACAACCGCTTTTTCCAGCAGTCCCTGGATTACTTTCACTTCCAGGCTGAGCCCCTCCAGCAGATCCTTCGTCCAAAGATGATCTGTGAGCGAGGCCCCTTCCTTTAGCTCAAACATCTCGGCAGACTGGCGCAGCCAGGCCTCCGGGTCGGGGTGGCTCCGCGAAAAGTTGTGCAGCTGCAAGAGCAGGTTTACCAGACCTGTGTCATCCCGCCCGTCCATCATCGCATCGGCCAAGGCGAGAAATTCGGCATCGTCCTGATACCATTCTTCCAGCTTTGCTTCCAATACGTCCTGGCGAAGCAGCTCGATTTCCAATTCATCGGCAATGCGAAAATCGGGATCCACGTCGACCAGGTAGTAATACTGCCTCAAGAGCCCCAAGCAAAAGGAGTGGAGCGTCGTAATCGTCGCCCGCTGCAGCAGGGTCAACTGACGGCGCAAATGCGGGGAAGCCGGGTTCGCCTCAAGCGCCTTGCGCAGTGCCTCGCCGATCCGCTGCCGCATTTCGGCCGCCGCCGCGTTGGTGAATGTGACGACGAGCAGCCGGTCTACGCCCACTTCTTCTTCGGGATCGCTGACCCGGCGGATGATGCGCTCGACCAGTACCGACGTCTTCCCCGAACCCGCAGCAGCCGCTACCAGCAGATGGTCTCCTCTCTCTGTTATCGCCTGCCACTGCTCATCAGTCCAGTGTTCAGGCTTGGCCGCCTTCATCGCCATGTGCACTTCCTCCTTCCCCTTGCCGCTGCACGGCCTCTTGCATGATCAGCCGCATGACTTCGTTATTGGAGAGTTTGCCGATCATCCGCTGGCGGTTCCCCTCCTGGAGCGGATCGAATTGGCATACAGGCTTGTACGCACACGTCTGGCAGGCAGTAAATGTCCCCTGTACATATGGCGCAATGCCAATCTCTCCTTCGACCATCTGCTGGCTGAGTTGTTTGACGGTATCTCGAACATGCCTTTGCAGCCCGGCAAACTCCTCTGCTGTCGCCACCGCAGAGTGAGACCGGAACGTTCCGTCATTTTTCAACCCGACCGGCAGCAGATCAGACCAGCCCGATTCCAGTTGGTCATCCATCATGCGCACCAGTTCCCGGTCCGCCCGCATCAGTCCTTTCATTTTGAGCTTGGCGGCACGCTCTTTGGCCGCTTCCTCGGGCGAGAGCATCCGCTTGGCGGAGATGAACGGATCGGCCACTTGATAGTAAAAGACTCCGCCCACTTCGCACTCCTCCCCCAGCCACTCTTTCGCGTTGGCTGCGACGACGTCCAGGTAGACGAGCAGCTGCAGATTTAACCCATTCCAGACGTCGGACAGGGAGAGGGTTTTGGGCCCCGATTTGTAGTCGATGACCCGCAGGTAGCGCTGTCCTGCCTCGGCCGATTGATCGACCCGGTCAATCCGTCCAATGAGCTGGAGGGTAACGCCGTTATCCAGCTCCAGCGTAAGTCCGGGAAGTTCCCCTCCCGGTCCGAAAGCCACTTCCAGGCCGACCGGGACAAAGCGGCTCCGCCTGGCGTGTTCCCCCAATACAGCCAAAGCGCGTCCCACTGCCCGCTTCAACGTCCCTGTGACAAACCGGTAGCGGGCCGTTCTGCTGAGGATGCTGCTGCGGGTCTGTGGGACCAACTCGTCCACGACGTCGCTGGCCAGCGTGAAGCTGTCCCGATCGCTCAGCTTCCCCCAGTCGATCCCTCGTTCGTTCATCTCTTCCACCGCTCGCTTGAGCGACGCGTGGAACAGTTCTCCGACATCAAACCGCTCCAGCTTGTACAGCTGCCTCTCCGCCAATCTCAGCCCGTGAGAGGCAAAGTGAGAGAAGGGACAAGCCTGAAACCGCTCCAGCCTGGAAACGCTCATCCTGAGGCTTTTTCCGTACAATTCCCTGCTGAGCACAGGGGGCAATTTCCTTACCTGGTTGTCGTACATCAGGCCGGCGATCAAGCGGCGTTCCTCCGATTCCGGCTTTCCCCGTCTGGCAAACCAGTCGTAGACCTCCCACCAGAACGGGGTCAGCGGCATCCCCTGCTTCATCTGCCGCAGCAGGCCCAGCAGATGGCTGAACATCTGCCGCGGACGTCCGACGAGTTCCGCGTCCGACGAAGAAAGTCCGCTTGGCTGGTTGGTAAACAGCCGGATCGTCACATCGGGAAGCGCCTGCCGGATTCGCTGGAAGGCGGATGAGGGCAGCAGCGCCTTGCCCTCGTCGTCTGCCAGCGCACAGCTTGCCCAAAGCCTCTCAGAAGGACGAGTCAGCGCACGGTACAGCAGGTACTGCTCCGCCATAAGCCGCTCTTTGGCGCCGGGCGCAAGCTCAATCCCGGCTTCCGCCGCTTGCTCGCGCTCCGCTTCGTCCAGAATGCCCTCCTCGCTTGGCCGCTGGGGGATGATCCCTTCGTTTACCCCGAGCAAGAACAGCACTTTGACATTGGAGTGACGCGACCGCTCCATTTGGCCGATCACGACCTGATCGAGCGACGGGGGAACGAGGCCAAGCCGGATGCTTTCCAAACCGCTGTCGAGGATTCGGCTGTACGTAACCAGGTCGAGCTTCTGCTGCCCCATCGCCTCTACTATCTGGTCGAGCAAATCGACGAACTGGTTCCAGACCTGGGCGTGTTCGCGAGCGGCCTCCAAGTCTCCTGCCGCTTCTGCCTGTCCCTGCCACTCTTCCAGCCTCTCTTCTACCTGCAAGTCGGCGATAAATTGATACAAAGCAGCTGTCATCGCTCTGACGTTTTCCCCTTCCGCCTGTTTTACCGCCCGTTCAAAGGCGAGCAGCGGCTGGGCGTACCGGCGCCGGATGCTGTCGATTTCGGCAAAAGCGGTCTCCCGGTCGGAATGAAACGACCACGGCTGTTCGCTGGACCAATGTGATCCGTATAGGCCGTACGCCAGCACGTAGTTTTCCAGCAGATCCACCTCCGAACGCGCATCTGCCGCGGATTCGGCTCCGGCGGGAGCGATCAGATCTGTCTTGAGACAGCGGAAAACCGCTTCATACCCCCACCTTTTTGTGACCACTTCAAGCGCTGACCGGATCAGTTCGATCAGCGGGTGGTGCAGCACGGATCGCTTTTGGTCCAAAAAGAACGGGATCTCGTAGTCGGTGAAGACGCTGGCAATCTCATCCGCGTAGATGCCGATATCGCGAAGCAATACGCCGAGTTCCCGCCAGCGGTACCCCTGATCCCGCACCAGGGCGAGAATCCGCAATGCCAGCGCCTGCACCTCCGCCCGGCGGTTTACAGCCGTGACCAGCTCCACCTCGCCTTCCCGCTCAGCCGCGGGCGCATCTGCCGGCGGCTGCAGGGAAAAATAGGTTCGCTCGAGGTGGGCAAGCTGCGGGCTTTCGGCAAAACGATGCGCCTGTTCCAACAAAATCGGCTGCTCTACTTCTACGGAGACTTCCCGGGCCAGCTCAAGCAAGCGCAGATAGGTTTCCTGTGTCGGGTAAAACACGTGCAGCGGGTCGACTGGTTGTTCCCGTTCAGCCGGGTCCAGGCAGAGCGCGATGGTCACCTCACGGGCGCAGCGCATCAGCTGCCCGATCAACAAGTATTCTTGCTTGGTAAACCCGCTAAACCCATCCAGCCAGATTTCTGCCTCGCGCAAGTACTGGGAAGCGGCGATCTTCTCGGCGACGCGGCCCAGCATGTCATCCGTGTCGTAGTAAACGCCATCCATGTAGCGGTCGTACTCGCCCATCAACAGCGAGAGGTCGCCCATTTTCTGCGAAAGCGTGCTGTTCTTCCATTCCCGCTCCGCCAGCATCTCCGAAGTAACCCCGTACCGTTTGCATTCGCTGATCATTCTTGCCAACTGTTCTACGAAGCCTGGCTTCTGCGCGGCGCGGTGGAACAGCTGCAGATTTTCCCCATATTTTTCCAGCAGCATTCTCAGCACCATCTGTTTGCCCAATTCATCGATGGGGATTTTCGCCATCCCGCCTGCTTCCTGCAAAATCCGGTAGCCGAGCCGGCCGAAGCTAAGCACCTGAGCCCGCATCAAGCCCCCCAATCCCGGCGTCGCTGCCAGCCGGCGTTCGACCTGGAAGGTAGCTTGTTCCGGGACCAGGTAGATCAGCGGCGTACCATCTCGCTGCTGGTTAATCCGTTCGGCGATTTGCTGCATAATTTCAGCCGTTTTGCCCGTCCCCGCTCTTCCCAAAATGAACCGTACCGCCATTGTCTCCCCTCCTCAGTCGATTTCCATCGCAATGCGGCTGCCCGGGCCGATCGGCTCGGCAGGCGTGACGATCAGCCTGCGGGGCATGCGCATGCGCATTTCCGGCACGTGGCTGATCACGCCAATCGTAAAGTCGGCCATCCGCAGGCGCTCCAGCGCATCCATCACCACTTCCAAAAGCTCGGGATCCAGCGTGCCAAACCCTTCATCCAGGAAGAAAAACTCCAGCCTTCCGCCGTTAAGCTGTATCTCAACCGACAAGGCGAGGGCCAAAGCCAGCGACGTCAGAAAGGTCTCTCCGCCTGACAAGGTGCTGACGGGACGTCTAAGCCCCCCTGCTCCCTCGTCCCGCAGGACGAATTCTCCCTCGGCGCCAAGCTCCAGCCCGTAGCGGTTCTTGGTCATCCGGGCGAGGTGATAAGAGGCGTCCCGGGCGATCGAAGCCAGTTTTTCCTCGGCGATAAACTGGACGAACGCCTTCCCTTCGAACAGCCGCCGCAGCTCTTCCAACCTGCTCTGTTCATCTCTGATTTCCGAGCAGCGCGCTTGCAGGGACAGCCATTTTTGGTGATTGGACTCAATCGTAGCGAGCGACTGGCGGGCGACGGCCACCTGGTCCTTTAACGACTGCAGCGCTTGTTCGCATTCGTCGCATGCTGCGTTCAGCTTGGCCCACTCGGTCTCGTCGACGCTCCGCCCGTTCAACTGCTTTGCCAATCGCTGTTCATCGTACTGAAGCTGACTTTTCAGTGTACGGAAGTGCTCTACTCGCGCCTTGTAGTCGTCCAGCTTCTCCCGCTCCCGATGGGCCGCCTCGACCCGGGACAGCTCCTGAAGGCCGCTTGCCTTCACCGCCGATTGCAGTTCCGTCTCGGCTTCCTGCAGCTGCCGGGCGAGCAGTGCGGCAGCTTCTTCCGACTTGAGCAGCATCTCCATCAGCGTCTGCCGATCGTCGGCCGCCTGCTTGTAGGACTGCTCAGCGGTATGTACTTCCGCGCGCAAGCGGCTGAGCTGCTGTTCCAGCTGCTGCAGCCGTACGCGGGCCCGTTCTCCGCCTGTTCGCTCCAGCCACTGTTGCTGCTTTTGCTCCCAGAGCTGCCGGCGTTCCTGCAGCCGCTCCGCGAGCCCCGCCTGCTGGATGGCCAAGCGGGTGTGATCTGACCTGTTCTGCTCCAGTTCGGCGTGAAGTCGCTTGCGCTGCTCCGTCCGCTCCTGCTTTGTTTGCTGCAGCTTCGCGTGCCGGGCCTCCCGCTCATCCAGCTCGGCAGCGGCCGCTTCGATGTGTTCTACCGCCAAATCTCCGCTGCTGCTGAGCTGCTGCAGATATTCTTTGGCCTGATCAGCTTCGCTTTGCGCTTGAGAACGGCGCTTTTCTGCGGCATCGGCCCGTTCTTCCCACTGTTCCCGCACTGCTGTCAGCTTGTCATAGGCCGACTTTTGTTCCAATTCCTGTTCGCGCGAAGCAGCCAGCGACTGCTGCCGGGACTGCAGCAACTGCCGCTGCTGTTCGCGCCGTTCGCTGAGCCCTCGGCTGTTTGCCTCCTGTTCCTTGAACAGCCGGGAAAGCCCGTCAACGCTTTCAGCCTGCCACCCTTCGCCGCATTCGGCTAATCGGCTGCCGATCTGCTCGGATCGCTCCTGCAGTACGCGCTGCTCTTCCTCCAGCTTGGAGAGCTCCCGCTTCAGGGTCTCCAGCTCCAGCTTGGCGGCCTGCCACGCCTCAGATGTCCGCCGCAGGGCTTCCTCGGCCGTCTCCAGCTCTGCCTGACTGACCTCCAGGGCCAAGCGGTACTCCTCTTCTCCGGCAAGCGGTGCATCTGCCTGGGCCTCGCTTCCGCCCGGTTGATGCCCTGTTCGGTGATCGACTGAGCCGCATACCGGACAGGGCTCTCCTTCGGTCAGCTGCTCTCTCAAATACCGCACCAGGTTATCCTGCCGCCACCTGAGCCAATTCTCTTCCGCCTGCTGTCTGAGCTGCTGCTTCTTGCTTCTCTCCACCGCTGCGGCCTGGTTGGCCGCTTCCGCCTGCTGACACAGTTTTTCCGCACCGATCCGCGCTTCTTCCAAGGCCATCCGCCGCTGCTGACAGGCGAGCTGGGTCCGGCTCAACTCGCGCCATTCCTGCCCGATCAGCTTGACTTGCACGAGTGTGTCGCGAAGCCGTTCCATCTCCTCTTCCCCTGGCAGTTCTTGCAAAGCCGATTCCGCTTCCGCCAGCAGGTTCAGGGCCCGCTCCCGCTCCTCTGCTGCCTTTTGCCAGGCGTGGTGGCCGTGATGTGCCTGTTCGGCCACCTGTATTTGCTGCTTTTTCGCCTCAGCCGCCTCACGCTCTGCTTCCTGCAGCCTTTGCGCGGCCTGCTTCCAGGCTTTTTTGGCCTCCAGCAGCGCGTTTATCCGTTTGCGTTCCTCGGCAGAGACGGACAGCTGCTGCAGCTCGGCGTCGAGCCGATTTAGTTCCTCATCCAGCCGTTGCAGCTCTCGCTCTGCCGCCGCAACTGCCTTGGCCGCCCGCTCTCCGCTTGCCTGTACTTCCGCAAGCTCGTTTTGAACGCTTTCCAGTGCGGCTTTCTCCCTAAGCAGCTCTTCCTCCCACTGGGCTGCCTGCTCCATCAGGCTCTTCTCTTCGATCAACAGCGGCTCCTCGGCTCTCAGGCGGGCTAGCAGGGTCTGATACGCCTGCTCCTTTTGTTGATAGACCACTGTCTGTTCGTCCCGCCGGCGGCGCAGGCTTTGCAGCTGCTGTTCCGTCTCCTGCCGTCTGAGCTGGATGTGGCGATACCGCTCCAGCACCGGCCAGACCTTTGCGCTCGCTTCCATTTCGGCAATCCGTTCCGCCAGCGCTTCGACATCGGCTGCTTCCGCCTGCATGGCAGCAAGCTTGTCCAGCAGCACCAGGCGTTCCGTCTGCCAGCTGCGAATCTGTTCCCACTCGCGGCGCTTTTCGGACAGAGCTCGGTAATCCTCTGCTGCCTGCACCTCCAGCTTCGCCTTAGCCTCCAATTCCTGGGAAGCGGCCAGCAGTGCATCCGGCCCGGAGTCGCCCAGTCCGGCCAAAGCGAGCTCCAACTGGTGCAGCTCAGCCTTGTTCTGCTCATAGGCGCCGCGAACCTGTTCACTCAGCTTCTCTCCGTATTCATGCAGGTAAAACATGCGCTGAAGCATCTCGTTGCGCTCTTTGCCAGTCAGGGTCAAAAACCGGGAAAACTGCCCCTGAGGCAGCACTACCGCGCGGGTGAAGTCCTGAATCGTAAGTCCGATCAACTGCTCTACCGCTGCTGTCGCCGCTGTAGCCTTCGACTCAAGCACGCGGTCCTCCTCGCCAGCCGACAAGGCCCGTTCGATTAATCTCACTTCCGGCTGGCGTTTGTTGCCTTTCTTATCGACGCCAAATTCCCGTTCGATCGTGTACCGGCGCCGCGTATCTCCGCCGCCGAGCTCAAAGGTAAAGGAGACGAACAGGCGGTCTTCCAGCTGGTTTAACACCTCTTTGGGATGGGATCCTCCGCCCATGCGCACGACCTGTCCGTACAAAGCCAGTGTTATCGCATCGAGAATCGTTGATTTCCCGCTGCCCGTGGGACCGAATATGCCGAATAATCCCGCCTCGCACAGCGTTTCAAAGTCTACGACCTGCAGTTCGCGATAGCTGTGCATCCCGGATAGCTTAAGCTGTATCGGTTTCACCTAGGCATCCCCTCCTTGCCGGCTGCCCGCAGCCGCCATCAACCGGGCGAACAATTGAACCAGCTTGTCATCCGGCTTGGCGCCGCGCTTTCGTTCGTAAAAGCGGCAAAACAGCTGTGTGGCCGTCAGCTCTTCCCGCTCCCCAGAGCCGCCTTCAGCCTCTTCTGTTCCCCCGCTCTCGCCCTTGACCAGAACCCGCTGCACCTTGACAAAATTGTCGCTCAGCTTGCGCAGGCGCTGAAATTCGGCCGGATCGATCACGTCCGGGACATGCAGCTCCAGGTCAATCCAGCATCCGGCGTCACGCCCTTCGGCTACCCACTGCTCCACTTCTGCCGCTCCCCCTGTCGCCTGCCAGCGGACGAGCGGACGCCCGCTTTGCAGGTAAATGAGCTCTTCGCGAACCTCTGACTGAGGGGTAATTTCCACCAGAACAACTGCCTTGCTCTGGCCTGCTTCCGAAAAACTGTACGCCAGCGGAGAACCGCTGTAGCGGATTCGCGGCTCGGTGCCAAGCAGCTGCGGCCGGTGAAGATGTCCCAGCGCGACGTAGTCAGCCGTCTTGGGAAAAGCGGAAGGGTGTACCGTATAGGTCCCGCCGATCTGAATCGGTCTCTCCGACTCGCTCTCCGCACCGCCCATCACAAACAGATGGCTCATCACCAGATTGACCGTATCCGCGCGAAAATGACGGGCCAAATCGGCCAACAACATGCCGATGCGCTCGGAAAAAGCTTGCTGCATTTGTTCCGGTGAGAAGTTCTCGCTGAGCAGCTCCCGCAGCCTGGCTTCGGAAGGATACGGCAGCGCGAGAATCACCGCATGATGATCCACACCCGGCACCGCCAGCTCCAGCCAGGACGGGCCGGCGGCGGCGACCCGCACCCTGCCCTCCGGTACATCTTGTCCGCTGATCCGCGGAGCCTCTTTTGGCAAGCCGAGCAGAACGATACCGTGTTTTTCCGCCAATGGCGCCGCCGCTCTGACCCGCTCCGGCTGATCGTGGTTGCCTGCGATGACCACGACCCCTCGCTTGCCTTGGCATGACAGCCTCTCCAGGGCGTGGTAATACAGTTCCTCAGCCCAAGCCGGCGGGTTGAACGAATCGTACACATCTCCCGCTACCAGGACGAGGTCTACCTGCCTCTCATCGGCTATGCGGCACAGCTCATCCACAAATGCCGCCTGTTCCGCGCGCCTGTCCCGCCCTTCCAGCATCCTGCCGAAATGCCAATCGGCCGTATGTAATATCCGCATTCGCTCACCCCTATCGATCACGTGTTTGCCTTTTGCCTTTATTGTAACAGAAGTGCAAAAAACCAGCACCCGTCTGCGAGTGCTGGTTTTGGATTATACTTTTTGCCAGGTAACGGCCGAGGGATTGGGCTCGATCAGCGACTTTTCCTGTTTGCTGTCCTGAGGCTGCTTGAGCGCCTGCAGACAGAGGTAGCACAGCACCCCGAACAAACAGGTAATGACCGCCGAGTGGAACAAGGTAGCGTAGATGATCAACCGCGAATAGACCACCCAGCCCCCGCTCAATACCTGTATGCCGACCAGGATGAGCGCCAGAATGCTGGCCTTGTAAACATCGCGCCTGTTACCTTTATAATGACGGACCGCGTAAGTAACGATTCCCAGTATAAGGAAAAATAGAATGGCAGCACAGACGCGGTGGAAAAATTGAACGGCTACCAGCCCCGACAGCTCGGGAATGAGACTTCCCCGGCACAGCGGCCAGTCCGGACAGGCCAAGCTGGCATTGGTATGGCGGACGTAAGCTCCAATGTAGACGACTCCGTAAGCGTAGATCGTTACCGCCCATACATAGCGGCGAAATCCTGCGGAAACCGGTTTCGAGACGAGCCTCTCTTCCTTCTCCCGCTGCAAAACGAACAACATCAGCAGGAACACTCCGGCGAATGCCAAAAGCGACAAGCCGAAGTGAAGCGCCATCACCGGAGGCGACTGAGGCCACATCACGGCCGATGCGCCAAGCAGGGATTCGACGATCAGAAAAAAGCCCGCAAACACGGACAGTGCCCGTACTTGCCTGTTGCGCGGATAGCGCCGCCAGGCCATGATCACAAACACCAGGACGACGATCCCGGCAAGTCCGGTTACCAGCCGGTGCATATACTCAACGATCGACTCCAACGTATACTCCGGGACAAATTTGCCGTTGCACAGCGGCCAATCGTTGCCGCAGCCCAATGCGGAACCGGTCTTCGTCACCAATGAACCGCCGATCATCACGAGGAACATTACGATCGTCGCAGCAATGCCTACCCGTCTCAGCCACTTATCCATTGTCAGCACCTCTTTTCCTGCGTGATGTCACATAAAAGAAACACCCCCCGTAGTACAAGAGATGTTCCTTGGGTAAACGTGGTATTCACTAGAATTGAATCGAACTGATGATGACAGCCGCACAAATCGCAGTCAAATACAACAGGGAAAAACCGAACATTTTTCTCGCCCAGACGAGGTCATCCTCTTCCTTGACGGAGAAGCCTTTCACCGACAGCCAGAGGTAAACACCGCCGAGCGCCATGGCAGCGACCAGGTAGATGTAACCCACGTTTGCGTACAGCATCAGCAGCAGCGAAGCAGGCAGCAAGGCCGCAGCGTAGTTGAACATCTGCCGTTTCGTCTCGGCAAAGCCTTTTACCACAGGGAGCATCGGGATTCCCCCGGCGCGGTATTCCTCGGCTTTCAACATCGCCAAAGCGAGGAAGTGGGGCGGCTGCCACAGGAACAAAATCAAGAACAGGATCCAGGCCCCCATATCGGGGCTGTTGGATACGGCTACCCAACCGATGACCGGCGG
The DNA here is from genome assembly GCF_046036945.1 of Brevibacillus sp. B_LB10_24. Taxonomy (NCBI): domain Bacteria; kingdom Bacillati; phylum Bacillota; class Bacilli; order Caryophanales; family Paenibacillaceae; genus Brevibacillus; species Brevibacillus sp. B_LB10_24. Next base: position 89,106 of record NZ_JBJQOQ010000013.1, read on the forward strand.
CACCGCTCCAGATAGACCGCCAATGACGGTATTCAACGTCGTCACCCGCTTCAACGGCGTGTAGACCAGGACGTAGAGAATATGTCCAATCAAGCCGAATACGGCCGTCAGCGGATTTACGTACATCAAAGTTAATAGCCCAACGAGCAGAAGCGCTACTCCGAGTGTAATGGCATAGCGGGGATGTATCCGTCCCGACGCGACAGCCCGGTTCTTCGTCCGCTTCATCTTTGCGTCAAGTTCACGGTCATAGTAGTTGTTAAGTGCAGCACCAGATGCGATTACGAGCGCCGTGCCCAGCAATGTAAGGAAACCCTTGTGAACCAATTCAAATATGGTCCATTCAGGGTTTGTACTTGAAACTGCCAACCAAAAGCCGGTAAACGTCGTCATCAGGTTTGATAAGGTGATCCCCGGCTTAGTCAGATGCAGATAGTCACTCCATGTTGCGGGTTGCACTGATTCTGCCTGCGGATGGGAATCTGTCTCCAGCAGTTGGCCGTCTGATTCCTTCACCACAAACTGTTGTTCCACAGTGATTGCCCTCCTTGTCCAGATAATATGCTTCAACAGATTTGTAAACACCTGTTACTCGAAGCATTCCCTACCAGCTAAAAAAATACCGTATATAATTGTAACGAAACCGAGTGAGACGAGTCAACCGAATACCATTTCCTCTATTTGTAGAAAGATTGCACTACGGTAACTTTACCAAATGCACTGCTGTAAAAACCGGATGATTCTTGACGATTTTTCAACAGATGCGCTTTGGACAAATGCCTATTTTTCCGCTTCACTTCACCAGTCATCCCCTCGCGCCATACCCTGATATTAGTTTTTTAGGGAGTTTGCCTATACTTACGCTATCTGGGAAAAGAGGAAGAAAACGAACATGGACTTTAGCCTGATTGCGATTGGCCTGTTTGTCGGTTTTTTAGTCGGCCTTACCGGAGTGGGTGGAGCTGCCTTGCTAACACCTATTTTGATCATGTTTGGCATTCAACCAACCATCGCTGTCGGTACGGACCTGGTCTACAATTCCATCACGAAAATCTTTGGAGCGATCCAGCACTGGCGGCAGCGGACCGTTCATTGGAGGATCGCCCTGTACTTTGCCATCGGCAGCGTGCCAAGCGCCGTCGTCGCCGTCAATCTCATCCAATGGGTCGAACACACCTTTGGCGGAGCAGATGAGCTGATCAAAAAAGTCCTCGGGTTCGCCCTGATACTCATCCCCATTGCGATGATCGCAAAAACGGTCCTGCATAAACGCGAACCCCGCCCCAATCGCTGGCAGCTTTGCGGACTAAAAGAGAAGCGAACCTTAACCATCTCCATCGGTGCGGCGCTCGGTTTCATCGTCGGCCTCACTTCCATTGGCAGCGGCTCCCTTTTCGCCCTCGCCTTGATGTACTTCTTTAACCTGCAGGGAAAAGAAGTCGTCGGAACAGACATCGCCCACGCTTTCTTCCTGGTGACCGCCGCCGGCCTCGCCCATGCCAGTTTCGGAACGGTCGACTACCCCATTGCCCTGCAGCTTTTGTTCGGTTCCGTACCAGGAGTCTTCATCGGCAGCATCCTGTCCACCCGTGTCCCTACCCGTTTCCTGCAGTACACCATCTCCATGATCATCCTGATCAGCGGACTCAAGCTGATCTGAGGTATCCGCGGCATAAGCTGGGCAACAGCGGAAAGCGCTCACCGCATTGCGGGCAAGCCCGTATCCGCTTACGCCCGGGAACGGCTGTTACGCATCGCGGCAATCACCTTCCACTGGCCGCCTTCATTTTTAAGGAAGCTTTCGTACTCGCGAGACTCTACCCCGTATATGGCAATTCTCCCCGCTTCATCGTAGTGAATGCCCCAGCCGTATTTTTTCGGAAGCATGGAAGCCCGCAGGCACGGCTGGGGCTTTTGAAACAGCTCGTCCCGCAATTGGGTACCCCTGGCCTTTTGCTCCTCCTCCGGGATCGCCTTGTGCCTGAGGTATACCTCGTAAATCAGCTCCTCCTGGGTGAACGTATAGGGATGGTTCGAGAGCAATTCATATTCGATGCGTGGTTTGGTCACTCCGCCTTTTTTCTCCGGGGGAACCACCCCTTCCGATACCGGGCAATCAGGTGCGACAGTAATAAACGTTTGGTAATAATTGATGTTTTTCATCTTCTTACCTCCACGTTGCAGCGGAATTTTCTCTCCCAATGACCAGGTTTGCCTCATTACATAATTTGGAAAAACCGTTATCATCCTGATGAATGCTAGCAGATGACATTATTCTGACGATATTTTATCATCACACCTAAGTTGTTGCTACTGCACGCTGAAGGTTGAATACAAAAAGAACATCCGTTGATATCTCAATGGATGTTCGTAACGATTATCTTCGTTTTATCCGTCCAAATCCGCCCACCTTGGTCTTCGGAGGAGAGTTGTTGCGCGGCGGGGAGAACCACTTGCTCTTTTTCGGCGTGACCTCCGTGTCCACCGTGGAACCGCTGCTGCCGCTTGACCTTGTAATGGTACCGACGCCTCCCGACGAAGCAGCAGGAGATTTCTTTTTGAAAATGCTTTCGTCAGAACCGATCGATGTACCTGCACGGGACGAGTCACTCCCGCGCTTCAAAATCGACCCTTTCTTCTCCACCGTCAGCGGCGGTGCCTGTTTCTTTTCCGCTTTCGTCGGCGTGTGGTAGCTGGGGCTGTTCGCATCCTTCTGGCTGTACCCGCGATACGTCCCGTGATCGCTGCCAAAGGAATCCAACAGGCTGTTGAATATGCTGGCGACCAGATAGCCTTCCAGGAAGGAGGAATTGTAGTTATGGCGGACAAACTCCTTGTTATCCACCTCGATCAGCGTGTCATCCGGGTTCTCGGGATCTCGCTGGAGATGGTACAGTTGATCGGGATACACCAGGAACATCCGCTCGGGATCTTCCTTTGAGATCTCGTCGGGCTTACGCTGATCGGCCAGTTTTTTCGCGACGTCGGGCACCGTCTCCCCCGCAGCGCGGTATACGCGGGAAACCTGCTGTCCCTGTTCGGAAACGGATTCCAAGGGGTACGCCATGCTTACAGATGAACCGTTATGGCCGGCAAAGATCGTTGCCAGTACGATAACTACCAAGCCTATTTTGATCAACTTGTACAGTCCCTGCTGCATCCGCCCACCCCCTTATGCGCCATGTAAGATCTTCACGTCCGCCGAAATGACCGCTTCTCCTTCGTACAACATAAACCGCCCATCCTGCCATTCAATCCGCAGCAGCTTGCGATCATCCGCTTGGTACTGCCAAACGTATTGTTCGCCGTCCAATCCGAAAGGCGTCTTGCCAAGGACTCGCACTTCGCCGTTGTACTGTTCCTCCAGGTAGTAGTTCGTGTCCTCCAACTCAATGGTAGTCGGCACTTCATCAAACGAATCCAGGCGGCCGTCGATTGGGCTGTACAAGGCATAGGTGATTCTCTCTCGCTCCTCGATATGCAGATAACGAACGTCACGGCCGTCCTGAAGTGTCAGCAGAACCGCGTTGCGCTGGGCGTTGCGCGTTCGTCCTGTCACTTGATAGGTCACCAGGGAGACTTCCACGACATCCCCCGGGCCAAGGAGCAAGGGGCTTTTTTCAGCCTGGGGCGGTTCTGGAGTTGTAAAGAGATTTTTAACTCGCCGAAACAGACTCATCTGCTCACCTTCTCCTTTCGAGTTACAGGCATGCGCCCAGGATCAAAGCACCAACCACGTGGAGGGAGCCGGCTACCAGTGCGTACGCTACCTTGCCCTGCTTGGTTCCCTGATCCAAATTCAGATTAGCCGCCTTCCTTAAAAATAATCGTACAAGCCATTCGATAATGACGAGAATCACAAAGGAAACGAATGACGCCTGCAGCGCATGCAGCAGGTCGTTGGACTTGATGATCGACTGGGACAGGATGTACCCTTGAGCGAACAGCTTCATTACAAACCGGGTCGTGACGGCGACATTTCCCTGCTTGATTTCCGCCATGTCGTTGTACTTGGTGAAAAAGGAATCCAGCCACATGAGCACGACTAAAAGCACTGCGCTTGCAGCCGTCCAAATGATCATTCCCACCACATTTTGCCAATCCACACACTACACCTCCGCACTCCGTGTCGCCCGCTTAAGAAAAGAAAAGGGGAACCGCCCGCGCGGCTTACCCCTCGTACTTTTTCATCAATTGGGCCAGTTCGTCCTCTACTTGTTGATCCTTGCTGAGAGCGGCAATCTCTTCATCAAGCGATTTTTCTTTTTTGTAGATTTCGCCGCTGGCTTCCGCACGGGACTCCATCTCTAGCACCTTGTCCTCCATGCGTTTCAAACCGGCAAGTGCCGAATCCGAATTCATGCCGGACATCGCCTTGTTGATGTTCGTTTGGGCTTTCGCCGCATTGGCCCTTGCGACCAGTGTTTCCCGCTTGTTCTTCAGTTCGGTGATCTGCTTGCGCATGTCTTCCAGCTTGGCTCGCAGATTGTCCGCCGTCGCCTTGTATTGCTCCCAGCTCGCCTTGTACTCATCGGCTTTCTGCTGGGCTGCTTTCTTCTCTTCCAGCGCCCGCCGGGCCAGGTCGACATTTTTTGCCTGTGCCGCTACGTGGGCCTGTTCATCCCGCTTTTTGACCAGCGCTTCCTGTTCTTCGTACAACAGCTTGAATTTTTTCTCCAAGGTAATTTGGGCCGCTACTGCTTTTTCGGCTTCATCCAAATCTTCCTGCATGTCCCGCAAGTACTGATCAGTCATCTTGACGGGATCTTCCGCTTTTTCGATCAGTGAGTAGACATTGGCTAAAGTGAGGTCACGCAAACGTTTAAAGATAGACATAAAACGAACCTCCTCAAAGTATATTACGTACCGGCTTGCAGTACAGGTTTCTTACCATTGTATTACGATTGAACCAGAACAGAAGTTTCATTTTCGTGTTGGAAATTGGGGGGAGGTATTTGCGACTCTTTGGCTGTGGTGAACATAGTGCGGGGAGACCGAGAAAAATGGGCGAGCTTCGGCTGTGGCACGCCGGCGGGGAAGCGGGGGGATGTCCGTCTCCACTCCAAAAAACGGCACGTCGACCAAAAAGGACTGGGGGTTTCTCAGCGTGGAATTTGGTCGACAAGCGTGTGCCGTTTTTTTCCGTTACGACTGGGTGGGCGTGCCAAGGCCTGTGCTCGCTCCATTTTTCTCGGTCTCCTTGGGGCTTTTTTCTATGGCCTCCGATTCAAAAACCANTTTCTCAGCGTGGAATTTGGTCGACAAGCGTGTGCCGTTTTTTTCCGTTACGACTGGGTGGGCGTGCCAAGGCCTGTGCTCGCTCCATTTTTCTCGGTCTCCTTGGGGCTTTTTTCTATGGCCTCCGATTCAAAAACCAGTGGATAAATAGAAAAGAGAAGGACCGCAGTCCTTCTCTTTTATGTGAGCATGTAGCGATCCTCTGCGAATGCCTCTCCGCCTCTGGCTTCTTCGAAGGCGCGCAGCAGATCCTTGGTTGTCATTTCCCGTTTCTTTTCTTCGGGGATGTCCAGGATGATGCGGCCTTCGTGGAGCATCAAGAGCCTGTTGCCCATGTGGAGCGCTTGCTCCATATTGTGCGTTACCATCAGGGTCGTCAGGTTGTTTTGCTCGACGACTTGACGGGTCAGATCGACGATGAGCTGGGCGCGTTTCGGGTCGAGTGCTGCCGTATGTTCATCAAGCAGCAGGATTTTGGGTTTGGTAAAGGTAGCCATCAAGAGACTGAGTGCTTGTCTTTGCCCGCCGGACAGAAAGCCTACCTTTGTCTTCAGGCGATCTTCCAGACCTTGTCCCAACGACCGCAAGTGTTCGCGAAACAGCTCCCGCTTCTTGTTGTTGACGCCAAACGACAGGGTGCGCCGCTTCCCGCGGGCGTACGCGATCGCCAGGTTTTCTTCGATCGTCATATTGGGGGCTGTGCCCGCCATCGGATCCTGAAAGACGCGGCCGACATAGACGGCCCGCTGGTGCTCGCCCAACCTGGTCACATCTTTCCCGTCGATCGTGATCTTCCCCTGGTCTGGGATGATGCCTCCGGAAATGACGTTCATCACGGTCGACTTGCCGGCCCCGTTGCTTCCGATCACTGTGACGAAATCCCCGGGAGCGAGGTGGAGATTAATCTCCTGCAAAGCTATCTTCTCGTTGACTGTACCGGCATTGAACACTTTACGAACCCGGGAGATTGTCAGCATGAGCTTGTTCCCCCTTTGCCGTATACTTTTTTGCTTTCTTCATGGCGCCCTTCACCAGATTCGGCAGGGTCAGCGCCAAGATCACGATCAGCGCCGTAACCAGCTTCATATCGGACGTCTTCAACCCGGCCCGCAAGGCAAAGGCGATGACCAGCCGGTAGACGAGCGAGCCTCCGATGACAGCCAGCGTGGCCCGCATGAGCGTCGGCCGTCCGAACAGCACTTCGCCGACGATGACGGAAGCGAGTCCGATGACGATCATCCCGACCCCCATCCCGACGTCGGCAAACCCCTGATACTGGGCGATCCAAGCCCCTGAACATGCCACCAGCGCATTCGACAGGGCGAGACCGATGATCGTCGTCCGGTCCGTATTGGCGCCGAAGCTGCGAATCATCGTGGAATTATCCCCCGTCGCCCGCACGTCAAGGCCGAGGTCAGTGTGGAGAAACCAGTCGATCAGCAGCTTGACGATGAGTATGACCACGATAAAGACGATTGCTACTCCGGTGATGATGGTGACGCCGCCAATCACAAGATTGGGAACATGCAAATCCTCCACCATGGTAACAAGCGTCGTTTCCCTAAGCAGTGCGAGATTGGAACTGTCGCCCATGATCCGCAAGTTGATCGACCAAAGGCCGATCATCGACAAAATCCCGGCGAGCAGACCGTTGATCTTTCCCTTCGTGCACATCAGACCTGTCAGGAAGCCTGCAACCGCTCCCGCCAACAGGGCAACCAGCATGGCAAGAAACGGGCTGTAGCCGTCCAAAATCAATTTGGCGGCTACAGCACCTCCGAGAGCAAAACTGCCGTCTACAGTCAGATCAGGAAAGTTTAAGATGCGAAAGGAAATGTACACACCCAGGGCCATGATCGCATAAAGTAATCCTTGTTCAATTGCACCGTTGATTGCGAAGCCCATAGTTTCCTCCTTGAAAGGCAGCCGTAAGCTTACTGCTCAATAACCTCCTGAGCGCGATCCAAGAGCGATTGCGGCAGGGTGACACCCATGCGTTCAGCCGCTTTCTTGTTGATGATCAGCTTCATGTCTGCCTGCTTTTCCACCGGCATGTCGGCGGGTTTCGCCTGGCCTTTGAAGATCTTGTCGGCCATGTCGGCGGTTTGCTCGCCCAGCTTGCCGTACTCGATTCCGTAAGTAGTGATAGCGCCGCTCTTGACCGTATTTTCTTCACCGGCGATGACCGGGATCTTCTGGGCTTCAGCCACTTTTAATACAGCCGCGATTGAAGCGACAACCACGTTGTCGGTCGGGATGTAGATCGCATCCACTTTGCCGACGAGCGATTCCGCTGCTTGTTTTACTTCTGATACGTTGGAGATGGCAGCTTCCGTGATTTCCAGACCCAGCTTGCCGGAAGCTTCTTTTGCCAGATCGACCTGCACTTTGGAGTTGACTTCGCCTGCACTGTAAATAATGCCGACTTTCTTCACGTCAGCCTTGATCTCCTTGATCAGTTCAAGCTGTTCCGCTACCGGGTTCATATCGGTCGTTCCCGTGACATTGCCGCCCGGCTTATCCATCGACGCAACGACGTTGACTGCCACTGGATCAGTCACAGCCGTAAATAAGATCGGAATATCCTTCGTCACCTGCGCCGCCGCTTGCGCTGCCTGTGTGGCAATGGCGAAAATCATGTCGACATTGTCACCCTGAAACTTTTGCGCAATCGAAATAGCCGTATCCATGTTTCCTTGAGCCGACTTAATGTCGTAGACTACGTCTTTGTCTTTTTCGTAGCCCAGCTTGGTCATCTCTGCGATGAACCCTTCGCGCGCCGCATCCAGCGCCGGGTGCTCAATAATCTGGATAATGCCAATCTTCAGCGGTTTGTCCGGCTTGGCTTCTTCCTTTGGAGCCTCCGCTTGTCCGCCCGTATTGGCGTTTTCACTCGGCTTCGGTTCCGGAGTGCTCGTACTTTGCTGCCCACACGCTGTAACGAACAAAAGCATGAAGGCAAAAAAGACTACCATTATTGCATTTCTCTTCTTATGAGACGCAAACATCCACCTGCTCCCCCTTTTTATACACCAGTTTCTACATTATCAGAATCTTATCATGAGTAGCCCATTTTTTAAATGGTTATTGATAACATTTTTTCCGACTCGCTGTTATAATTAAGAAAAAAAAACATGCCAAAAGACAAAGGAAGGGCGGGAGAACTCATGACTGTAGACATAAAGGACGTCTCCTGGGTACGGGAAGGCAGACCTATTCTGAAGAACATCAACTGGAGCGTAAAGCCCGGCGAGCACTGGGCCATCGTCGGCCTGAACGGTTCCGGCAAAACCACGCTGCTGAACATCATCAACGGCTACATCTGGCCGACGACAGGCAAAGTCAGCATATTGGGACAAGCATTTGGCAGCGTGGACCTGCGCGAATTGCGAAAGGCGATCGGATGGGTCAGTTCGTCCCTGCAGGAGAAGATCTACCGCAGGGAGAGCGCCAAGGAGATTGTCCTCAGCGGGAAGTATGCCAGCATCGGATTGTTCGAACAGCCGCAGGAGGCAGATGTCCAGCGCGCGCTGGAAATCCTCGATCAGTTGGGCTGCGCCCGCCTGGCCGAGCGCCCCTTTCAAACCCTTTCCCAGGGAGAAAAGCAAAAGGTGTTGATCGGCCGGGCGCTGATGACTTCTCCTCGCCTGCTGATCCTGGACGAACCTTGTACCGGACTGGATCTCTTCTCACGCGAGCAGCTGCTGATGTCGATTGAGCGGCTGGGCCGGCTACCGGATGCGCCGACAATGCTTTACGTGACCCATCACACGGAGGAAATATTGCCAATTTTTAGCCACACGCTGCTCCTGCGCCGCGGAGAGATCTACTCTGCCGGAAAAACCGCCGACGTATTGACCAGCGACAATCTGACTTCGTTTTTCGAAGCCCCCGTCGACATCCACACAAAAGACGGACGCTTGTGGATCAACATCCTGCTGCAGCCGGAGAGGGCTTAGGATTCTTCCAGCAGATTCCGCAGTACAACCGCCTGGTTATGCTCTTGGTCCTTCGCCGCGTAGACCAATGTCACCACCTCGTGTGCGGACCACTCCTTCAACTGGGAGAAAAGCTGTCGGCGGGTATCATCGCTGTCGATCTCTTGCCGGTACCGGTGGGCAAATTCGTCAAACCGCTCCGGATCGTGGCAGAACAATTTCCTGAGTTCACTGCTCGGGGCCAGTTCCTTCATCCATTGGTCGAGACAGGCGTCCTGTTTGGAGACGCCTCTCGGCCAGATCCGATCGACGAGAATCCGCCGTCCGTCGCTGGGTTCCGGCTGTTCGTATATTCGCTTTAACCTAATCACGCTACCCCTCCTTTTTTCGCGCGCTTATGGATTGGTTCTGCGTCAACCGGTTTCATCCTTCCTCGCAGCGCACTTTCCTTTTCTCCGTACAATTCCTGCGATCCACAGCAGCAAGGGAAAAAACAGGCCGAAATTGTATACGTACAGCGGCCAGATTTTTTGGTTGAAAGCGAGCAGATAGCTGCTGTTCGGCACGATCACGAGAGCCATTACGGTGAGAATAACGCAAAGCGGCAAGGAGAGCATGCGATAATCCTTCAGATTGAAGGTCTGGGCCAGTCCCGCAGATATCACGTAGACCAGGATCGTCAGCCGGAAAAAGATCGTAATGATCCAGATGAACATCATCAAAGCTTCAATTCGCTGAAGGAAGTCGCCGATGTTTATTTTTTTTGCCAATTCAAAACTGGGAAAGCTGTGGCCTTTTACGATGTCCACCCCGAGAACGGATACGGAAAAAAGCGTCACCGCGAATAGTATCATCCCCCCGATCAGTACCCCTCTCCACAGTGCTTGCCCCGCTTCCTTCGGTTTTGGGACATGAGGAAAGATCATCAACAAGACAACGGGTTCGAGCAGCGGATAGCTGACAAGCGTAAAGGCCCCCTTGAGTACCGGAGCGATGCCGTTTTCAAGAAAAGGCTCCAGATTCTTCAGTTGAAGGTATGGCGAGACAAACAAGAGTAACAAAAACAGCAGCAAGATGACAAATGGGAAGAAAATCTCTGCGGCGCGGGCGATCGGCTCGAGCCCCAGCTTTACCCCCCAGGCGACCGCTGCCAAAACGATAATCATGATGACTTGTATCGGGGTCTTCGTCAAAATGCCAATTGTTAAAAAATCGCCGATATTGCGCAGTGTAAGAGCGGCAATGAGAAACGGAAAGCCGATTAAAAAGCAGAGAAAAGCTATTTTCCCCAGCCACTTGCCGAGTATGATCTCGCAGTATTGGGCGAGATTCTTGTCGGGGAAGCGCTTGCCCAACGCAATGTACAAGGGGATGAACGCCATGCCGATTCCGACTGCTGCGATTGCGGCAATCCAGGCATCTTGCTTTGCCTTGGCAGCGAGCAGGGACGGAATGACCAGGATGGCGCTGCCGATGATGTACAGAATTGTCATGATCGCAAACTGACGGGCAGCGATCCGTTCTCTATCAAGCATTGTCCTACTTTGCCTCCATTTTTCCCGTCTTGTAATCGGTCCATCCTCACTCCAAAAATCTTGTCAAAGCATCGCTTGTCGGCTTGTAGACGGCAATGATCCAATCGAGGGGGTTGGGAATCGGCAGGTTCAGACTCTTGGCAATGCCAAGTCCAGTCCCAAAGAACAGCAGAAGGGAAAAGACCCACAGTTCCTTTTCCAGCCCTTTCCGCCGCAAGCGCGGAACCTCAATTCCAATAATCGCAATGGCTGCAGCCAAAATGCCGAAAATTTGCCACATCCAGTTGCCCCCTTCCTCTATTTGATTTCTTTGATGAGCGGATTGCCGACGGTGCCCAGACGGCGGATCTTGGTATCCACCTCTACTGTCACGGGAAGCTGGGCAAATTTTGCGTCCCAGTTATCCTTGAGCTTTTTCCACGCTTTGGGGTCGCTGCGATGTATTTCCTCGCCAAATCCGAAGATATCGGCTTTGTACTTTTTCTGTACGGTTTTCACCGCATGTTCGATCAACGCTTTCACGTGTTGGTTTGCCTTTTTCTCCAACTCGCTTATCGTCTCTGGTTTCATCAGGTCAATCTTGCAGTGGACTTCCTCCACATTTACTTCCTGCCGTACCATCACTTTGATTCGCGGCTTTCCGTTGACCACATCCCCTTTCATTTTTGTTTTTGAGCGGATCACATCCAGCATGATGTTCCTCCCTTTTGAACAGGGAACCCTATTGGGAGTGCTTCTTATTATGTCATTTACATAGGCGTAGCCTAAGCTATCCCGTTGGTTTAACCAGCCGATCAACTTATCTCTCTTAAAAACCGCAAGCCCTCCGTATCGCAGGCGTTCAGCCGGTTTCGTCCTTTTCACGTTTTCCAAAGTGCCCCCTATTGACCGATCCCCAAATGATTGGATGCCGGTCAGCACCGGTTCCTTCCCTTTCGTTATCAATTGGGTAACCAGTTTGTCCAGCGTTACCGATGTAGTAGGCCCCCATATCTTGTCGGAGGTTCTCAAAGAAGAAAACAATTTCATGGCCGGTATTTTCTCCAACTGCGTCAGGCTGTCCATGATATCAAAGGCCGTCGTCCCCTTCGCCACAATGATAAAAAAGTCAGTTCGAAATTCCCAATTCCTGGATATTGCATCCAAGATTTTGCCTATCCCGTCTCTCGCCGCTGATTCCCCGAACACCAGGATACGAAGATGCGCCGGATATATCTGTCTTGGACTTGCGATCGTCATTTTTCTCACCGCTTCAAAAACACTGTCTGCCGTTACCGAATACAAGATCACAGGTGTCCGCTCTGCGGCGGCGCCCCCTTTCTTTGCCGCTACTTGTTCCGGATCGACGACTTGAACAGAGAGGCGGTATTTATCCCCCACCTTGTCGATTCCCAATCCGAGTGCTATGGCCAACTGATTTAATTCGCGGTGGTTCCAGCAGCCGCCGAGAAGCGGCAGCAGCATGACAAAAACCAGCGTCAAAATCAACTTTCGTTTCATCGCTTATCCCCTCTAACCTGTCATTGTTTGTCCGGCGGCTTCGGTTCTGCCTTTTGCGGCGGTTGCTGGCGCACTTTATTTTGTCCAGCTTGCAGGATAGGACGGGTGTACATTCTCCAGCGGGGAACGCGAATGAACGTATCTTTTTGCTCGGAAGGTATAAACGGAGCCAAAGGCGTCATGTACGGTACACCGAAAGAACGCAGACTGCACATGTGAAGCACAAGAGCGAGCAGACCGACAATGATGCCGAACAAACCAAAGGTAGCGGCAAGCGCCATATAGACAAAGCGGGTCATCCTTGTAGCAATATTTAATTCGAAATGGGGAACCAGAAAACTGGAAATAGCAGTGAGAGAGACTACGATCACCATAGCGGCCGAAACGAGTCCCGCGTCAACTGCCGCCGTCCCCAACACCAATGTACCCACGATGGAGACCGCTTGCCCTACTGCCCTGGGCAGCCGAATCCCGGCTTCGAACAGGATTTCAAATGCCACCTCCATGATGAATGCTTCGATAAAAGCGGGAAAGGGCACCCCTTCGCGCTGTGCTGCCAGACTGATCAAGAGCGGGGTCGGCAGCATTTCCTGATGAAATGTCGTGATCGCAATGTAAAAAGACGGACCGAGCAAGGTAATAAAAAACGTGAGGTAACGAACCAGACGAATCAGACTGGTAACATCTGATCGATGATAATAGTCTTCCGCTGCCTGAAAAAATTGAATGAACAGGGCGGGAACCATCAAGACAAACGGTGTGCCGTCAACCAGAATGGCGATCCGACCTTCCAGCAAAGCAGCAGCCACTACATCGGGACGCTCCGAATTGATCACAGTAGGGAAGGGGGTAAACGTTTCGTCCTGAATCAATTCCTCGATGTAACCGCTGTCCATGATTCCATCAATGTCGATGCGGTCCAGGCGATGGAACACTTCTTCCAGAATCTTTTCATTCACGATCCCCTTGATGTACATGACGGCTACATTCGTTTTTGTCACTCTTCCGATTATCCTCGTTTCCCACCGAAGGGCGGGAGATTTGATTTTTCGGCGGAGCAGGGCCGTATTAATGCGGATGTCTTCTACAAATCCCTCTTTCGGCCCTCTGATCGCGGTTTCGGTCGTGGCTTCTTCCACACTGCGCTGCTCCCAGCCGGCCATGTCAACAGAAAAACCCTGCGCATATCCATCTGCCAGGATAACGACATTCCCGGACAGGACGGCATCCAGTGCCCCCTTTAAATCAGTCAGCTCCTGCAGTTCTCCGACGGTCAGCACGGATTCGCGGATAAACTCCATCAGATCCTGTGCCGCCGAAGGCGGTGGTTCCTCGGAGGAATTATCGGGAAAGTCAAGCATCAGCGGCTTCAGGATTGAGTTTTCAACCGCAGTTGCATCAATCAGGCCATCCGTAAAAACAATCGCCGCCCTCGTCTGCCTTTTGTTGATGAGAATCTTTCGAACCATGATATCCGGGCAGTATCCTAAAGCCTCCTGAATCTGATTTATGTTCTCTTGCAGATCCGCCTGAAGAGGGGCGTTTTGTACAGACGTGTTCTGCATGCTCCCTGACGATCCGGAAGAGGGCTTCTGTTTTCGTTTTAGCAATTTTTTCAGCAATCCCACATTCCCACCCTCTTTTGTCACTTTTTACTGCTATCATTCCTAATCAGGCTTCATTTGATTCACCGAATAGCCGTTGCGGTGTTCTAATCCAATATGAATACATCCGGCGCCAAGCCGGCAAAATAAACTGGAAAAGGGTGCTAATTTGCTTTATCCCTCATAATCCTTTACAAGGGGGATCTTTGGTTTGTTCAAGATCAACTGGATGCTGTTTGTCGCCGGTTCCTTTACAGGTGCGTTTTTCGCTATTCTGGTGGCGGGGGGCTTGGCCTTTCTGTTTGCCCGTCCCTTTATCAAATGGCTCGTCGGGATCTTCACCAAAAGATTGATGTCAGACCGCTATTCAACCAATATTTGGGAAGTGGTCACCGCTGTGACGAGAACAGGCCCCGGAGCCGTCATCGAAAACAGTCTGCGTGCAGCCTCCGGAGGTATCATTGAAAGGCCGTTCGGGAGTCCGCGCAAATTTTTAAATCTGGACGGTCTGGTGTTCTCTCCCGCCCAGTTGGCCGTCATGCCGGCCCACGAGTACGCCGAAGTCGACATGAGCATCACGATCGGACCCACGGCCAAAAAACCGCTGCGCCTGGACATTCCGATCATGGCCGCCGCCATGGGCTACGGAATCGGCGTCAGCGAAAAAGTAAAAGTGGCGATTGCGAAAGGAACGGCTGCTGTCGGGACCTCTACCAATTCCGGTGAGGGCGGGTTTCTTCCGGAAGACAGGGCAAATGCCAAGTATTATATCTTGCAGTACAACTCGGCTCACTGGTCGAAAGAACCGGAAATTCTCAAGCAGGCCGACGCGATCGAAATTCACATCGGACAAGGGGCGACCGTTGCCGCCGCGAGCATAATTCCCCGCGAGTATATCCAGGGCAGGGCAGCCAAGATCCTGAACGTTGAGGATGAAGAAGTAGTTGTAATCCCCTCGCGCCACGAAGAGATCAACCAGCCGGAGGACCTTGGCCGCCTGGTTGACCGGCTGCGGAGCATTACCGGCGGTGTGCCGATCGGGATAAAAATGTGTGCCAGCAACAGATTGGAAGAGGATTTGGAAATCGCCATACAGGCCGGAGTCGATTTTATCAGCTTGGACGGAAGCCAGGCGGGAACGAAAGGCGGCGCTCCTATTCTGGAGGACGACTTTGGGCTGCCCAGCGTCTACGCTCTGGCTCGCGCGACCCAATATCTTAAAAAGCGGCAGATGAAAGGCAAGATTACCTTTTTGACCGGAGGGGGTTACTCCAATCCTGGAGAGTGTCTGAAGGCACTCGCGATGGGCGCCGATGGCATCTATCTGGGGACATCTTTGCTGTGGGCAATGACTCACGATCAGGTCACAAAAGCGATTCCCTGGGAACCTCCGACCCAGCTCGCGTTTTACCCCGGCAGCATGAAGGACGAATTCGATGTTGACGAAGCTGCCGGTTATTTGAAAAATTTTTTGATTTCTTTTGTGGAGGAAATGAAGGTTGCCATTCGCGCCATGGGCAAACATTCGCTGCAAGAAGTGGGCACTGACGACCTGGCAGCCTTGGATGAATGGACAAGCAAAGTGACAAAAATTCCGCTAGCTTACGAGCCGCATCAACCAACCGGAAGCGGCCAGGACAGCAAGGCCGCTCGCAAACGCCAAGGCACCGGAATACCGAAAAAGTGGCTTGCGCTGCGAAAGCAAGTGCAAAGCAGCTCCAAACAGCAATCCTAGGCAGACAGCTCGATTCGATATCAGGGGGCTGGTTTCAAATGGGTTTATTTACCTTCAATCAAAAATGGATCATGACTCAAACCTGGGAACACCTCCTCTTCGCGCACTGGCCTGTCTCGGTTGACTGCATTCGGAGACTGGTTCCCGACGAATTGGAAGTGGATACGTTTGACGGACAGGCGTGGATCAGCATTATCCCTTTTCTCATGAGCGGGATCCGGTTAAAAGTGTTCGCCGAAATACCATATTTTTCAACATTCCCGGAGATCAACCTGAGAACGTATGTAAAATCTCACCGTCGGCCCGGCATTTTTTTTATTACGCTGGACGCTTCCGATCCACTGGTCGTAGAGATGGGCAAGCTTTGGTACCACCTTCCCTACCACAAGGCGAAGATATCCTTTCGACAAAATGGGCAGGAAATTATCGTCCACAGCAGAAGGACGCCATCTGACGCTTTTTCTACATGCTTTGACGGCTGTTACCGCCCTGCCTCCATTCCTTTTGCTGCACAAGCAGGTACCATCGAGCACTGGCTGATGGAGCGTTACGTCCTGTACAGCAAGCACCCCCGGACCAAGTGCGTCTACTGGGCCGAGGTGTATCACGATCCGTGGAAGCTGCACACTGCAGAAGCACATATCGGCCGCAATACCCTGGCCGATGGACTGCTGGATACTCCGCTCGGCAAGCCGGCTCTCCTGCATTACTCCAAAGGAGTGCATGCTCTGGTCGGCCCCATTCATCCCTTGCGTTAGCCAATCGGCCTAAAACCGCCTTTCTTTTGGGCATTTTTCAGCTGCGATATGGTATATTCTAATCAGACTGAATTTTCAGTCCTGACTCTCTTATATTTGGGGGAGATAGACACAGGTTATCGAGCTGATCGTGTATTCGATCACTATGGAGTACAGCAGGGAAAACATGGAGAAGGAGTGAATCGCAGTGGAAGCACAAAAGATGTATATTGACGGCAAATGGGTGCCCGGTTCAACGAACGAGACCAGGGACGTCATCAACCCGGCTACCGGCGAAGTGATTGCGACTGTGGCGGAAGGCTCCACCGCAGATGCGGTCGCCGCCATCGAAGCAGCCAGACGGGCCTTTGAAGAAGACGGCTGGATCGACAGCAAGGCTCGGGATCGCGCCGCTTTGCTCTATCGGTTGGCGGATCTGCTGGAAGAGAACGCAGAAGAATTTGCCCAGTTGGACACCTTGAACAACGGCAAGCCGCTTCGCGAATCGCGTTACGATGTATCCGACGCCGTCAATCAGTTTCGCTATTTCGCCGGACTGGCTACCAAACCGCACGGCCAGACGTATGACGTCCCCGATCAGATACAGGCGATGGTCGTTCGCGAACCTGTTGGGGTCGTCAGCCAAATCATTCCCTGGAATTATCCGCTGGTCATGGCTACACAGAAAATCGCCCCTGCCATCGCTGCCGGCTGTACCGTCGTGATCAAGCCGGCCGAGCAGACTCCGCTGTCTTTGATCAAGCTGTTCGAATTGATCGATCGCGTCGGATTTCCTCCGGGAGTCGTCAATCTGGTCCTGGGAGCAGGCGAGACGGTCGGGGCAGAAATGGCGCGAAATCCACTGGTGGACATGGTGGCATTTACCGGCGGCACGGAGACCGGTATCGCCATCATGAAGGCTGCTGCCGATACGGTGAAAAAAGTGGGGCTTGAGCTGGGAGGAAAATCTCCGAATATCGTATTTGCCGATGCCGACTTCGAGACAGCGGTCGATTATGCCCTGTACGCTATTTTTGCCAATCAAGGCGAAGTCTGCTCCGCGGGTTCCCGGCTGATCCTCGAAGAGAGCCTGTATGATCGCTTTGTTCCCGAGTTGGTCGCCCGAGCCAAGCAAATCGTCGTAGGTCCCGGCACCGACGAGTCGACCGAGATGGGTCCGCTTATCTCCGAAGAACACATGAATCGCGTCCTCTCCTACATCGAAGTAGGCAAAAAAGAAGGGGCAACACTCCTTACCGGAGGCAGGAGAATGACGGAAAACGGCTTGGACAAGGGCTTTTTTATAGAGCCTACCATCTTCACCGATACGACTCCCGAAATGAAAATCGTTCAGGAAGAAATCTTTGGCCCTGTCCTCGTCATCCAGACCTTCCGGACAGAAGAGGAAGCGATCCGCCTGGCCAACGGGACGAAGTACGGGCTTGCCGGGGCTGTATTCACCTCCGATGTGGCAAAAGCCCATCGCGTCATCCGCAAATTGCGGGCTGGCATCACCTGGATCAACACCTATCACCCCACATTCAACGAAGCTCCCTGGGGCGGATACAAGCAGAGCGGGATCGGCCGCGAACTGGGCACATACGGGCTGGATGAGTACTTGGAGGTCAAACAGATCAACGTCAATCTGGAGGTTGCCCCGACCGGCTGGTTCCAAAAACGTTCTTAAAGCGCACAAACACCCACGGTCTCCCCGTCTGAGACCGTGGGTGTCTGCATTGAATAACGGCGTTCGGAAAGCAAGATTTGATTAAAACTGTCCGTCCATCATGATGACTTCGTCGCCGGGTGAAAGCCCGCTGATGATCTCGACATACTCGGCACCCTCGATGCCGATCTCCACGTCTTTTGGAACCGGCTCCCCGGTTTGCGGATCTTTGACCATGACGGTGCCTTTTCCCTCTTCCATGACCTCTACGGCATTGACCGGCAGGCGCGGGACATTGTCCTTTTGGCTGATGTTGATATCACAGTCACCCGTCATGCCATGACTCAACTTCCCATTATTCTCCAATTCAACCTTCACTTCAAAGCGGACGGAACGATCCTGCTTGGTGCCTTCTTTTGGCAGTTCCACTACCTTGCCGTGGAAAGGCTGGTTGCCAAAGGCGGTAATGTAGACATCAACGGTCTGCCCGACCTGAATCGCCGGAAAATCGATCTCGTCGACATGCGCCTTAAAATAGACGGCCGAGGTATCCATCACGACGACTGCCGGTTCGGACGAGTTCTTCGTTTCGCCGGCCTTGACGTTCACCTTCGTCACTTCCCCGCTGATCGGCGCCGTTACTTGGCTCTTCTCCAGATCCCGCTTCTTTTGCTCCAGTGAAAGCAGGGATTCTTTCAGCGCCAGCTCCTTTTCCTGCAGCTCCATTTCCTGAGCGGAGACATCCATCGTCACCAGCGTCTGGTTTTCCTTGACGTCATCATCTTCTTTGATCAGGACCTTGGCTACTTTCCCGCTGGTGCCGGCCGTGACTTCAATGTCGTCCGGCAATTCAAATTTCGCTTCACCCACACTGGTAAAGAGAAGCCCGTCGGTCCCGGTCAGTTCGATGACAGCCTTTTCATTGGCGTACATGAAGCCTTCTTTTTTCACCTGGACTTCGATCTCATGCATTCCGGAAAAACCGTCTTCTTTCTTCCCGATCAGGTCCACCTTCGTCACTGTTCCGTCAATGTACAACATCGGGCCGGACAAGAAGACTCTAGCTTTCTGCCCCACTTTTACGTGCTCCACCTCGTACGACGTGAAGTTCCCTGTTATTTTGAGATAGTTGGGGTTTGTCAATTTCGCGATGATGGTTTCCTTCGAGACTTCATCGCCTTCTTTGACCAACACCTCTTTTACTCTACCCGCTTTATCGGCGACGATCTTGTCTTTTTTCTCTCTGATTTCTTTCAAATCCTTGTTGATCCGCTGCAAGTTCAATTCCAGTTTTTGCAGTTCCAGGGCGGCGTCATCACTGTCCAGCGTAAACAACACGTCCCCTTTCTTCACCGACTGGCCTTCCTTTACCAATACATCCTTTACTTTTCCGCTTGTCTCGGGATTTACCTCTTCCCGCGCTTTTGCCTCGACGGTGCCGGTCGCGTAAATCGTCTTCTTCACTTCACCGGAATCTACCGCTATAGTAGGCAGCTCTGGCGGACCCATCGGGTCTTCTATCACCGCCTCGCTGGTCTTAAGATACTTCCAGCCGAACACGCCGCCGCCTGCCAATACAATCGCTATCGCTGAAATAATGATCCACTTTTTCTTGTTCATTCTCTTTTCTCCCCATTTTCAACCTTGATATCTTTGTTATGCCACAAGACTACTCAGAGCGAATTGCCTGCATCGGACTGAGCCGCGAAGCCCGGAACGCCGGAAAAATTCCCGCCATGAGGCCGATTAAGAAGGAAAACCCGATGGCAAACCCCGACAGCCATAAGGGAATGACCGCCAATTTTGTCGGTCCGCTTTCCGGCATGGGGCCTCCTCCGCCGAACTGGTTGAGGAAATCGCTGTTTTGGCCGAGGTAGTTCAACAGCTCAACCGCTCCAAAGGCGATGCCGAGCCCGGCAAAACCGCCGAACAATCCGATGAATCCCGATTCGATCAGGAACAGCCAGCGTATGTTGTATACGGATGCGCCGATGACCTTCATGATGCCGATCTCTTTCGTCCGCTCCAAAATCGACATGATCATCGTGTTGACGATCCCGATAGAGGCGACCAGCAGAGAGATGGCGGCGATCCCGCCCAGAATCATTTGCACGACGAAGAAGAATTGGTTGATCTGTTCAAGCGCACCTGCAGGAGAGTAAATCTCGTAACCGATGTTTTGAATCCGCTTGACGGTGTCTTCTACTTTCTCGCGCGATTCTACTTTCACCGTAATTGTGTCGTATTCGATCTCTTTCTTTTGATTGCGGTCCTTGATCCGCGTGGTTTCTCCGTCCATCCCGGACATTCCCCAGTAGCCGCCCCGACCGCCGTCCTGGTTGACCCATTCGTTCAGTTCATTGATCAAGGACATCGGGACATAGGCGGTGTTGCCTCTCCACCATCTGCCCCCTTCTTCTTTTTTCAGTTGGCCGACGACCCTGACCCGAACCTCTTTCCGTTCAAATTTCGGTTCGTTATCGATGTAGTACTCTCTGGTCAGTACCAATGTGGCAGACTTGCCGACCATGTCGACAACAGTTTGGCCCTCGCCGCCGCCGGGCCCCGGAAAAAAGCCTCCCCGGCCGGAGGATTCGTTATTCGCACCGCGTTTGCGTGCTTCCCGCCGCTCCTTCTCCACATCCCGCATCTGCCTCGGCACTTCATATGTGACGACAATCTCGTTTTTTGGTCCTTCCAGATACGTGCCTTTCTCAATTTCCTCTTTCTTGTAGTTCTTCGACTCCTGCACATCGACTCCAACCAGCTGGAGGTTGGTTTCGCGCCGGCCCAGTTTTAGCGTCACGTCGGAATACAATTGCTTGGTCGGCATGACCGCGCTGACTCCCGGTACTTGTTTGAGTTCCTGGACAGCCGTGGAATTCAGCTTCTTGATCTGGTCAGGCGGCCTCATCGTCTTCTGGTCCGGCATCATGTAGCTGGGAGCGACCTCCATCTCCGTGAGGCTTCCCCAGCTCTCCAAGCCCTTGACCGCATTCTCTTTTAAACCCAGACTAAGCGAAATCATCGCGACTATCGCCGCCGTCCCGATCATGACGCCGACCGACGTCAAAGCGGTCCGCAGCTTCATGCGCCAAAGATTCCGCCAAACTATTCGCAATGAATCAAGCAGTTTCACTCTCTAGCACCCCATTTACCCGTGTAAGCTCACGCCAGCTTCTCTTCTTTTTCTACAATCCTGCCGTCCTGCATAAAAATAACCCGATCCGACTGTTGGGCCACTTCCTGATCGTGTGTGACGATGACATATGTCGTGCCCCTCTCCCGGTTCATCTGCCGCATCAATTGCAAAATCTCTTTTTCTGTGGCGCTGTCCAGGTTACCGGTCGGCTCGTCGGCCAGGACAATTCCCGGAGTGTTTACCAGAGCCCGCGCGATGCTGACCCGCTGCTGCTGTCCGCCGCTCAATTCGTTTGGCTTATGGGTGATGCGCTCGCCCAGCCCAACCAATTCCAGCATTTCTTTTGCTCTTTTTCTTCTGCTGCGAATGCTTTCACCGGCGAAGATCAAGGGCAGCTCGACATTCTCCAGTGCCGTCAGATTGGGCAGCAGGTTAAACGATTGAAAGACAAATCCCATGCTTCTGCGGCGAAACTGGCATAATTGGTTTTCGCTGTACCGGGATATCTCCTCGCCGTTGACAAAAATCTGCCCATCCTCCGGCTTCATCAAGCCAGCCAGCAAGCTGAGCAGGGTTGATTTCCCCGACCCGGAAGTACCGCACAGCGCCACGAATTCTCCATTCCGAATGTGCAAATGGATGTCGTACAGAATCGGAACTCTTAACTTTCCCGTCCCGTACGAGTGATTCACCCCTTTTACCACCAGTTCACCTACTCCATTGGCCATTTGTTCCACACCCCAATTTTTTGACTGAGAATATTTGGTATCATTCCATATAGAATAGACGAGCGAACTCGCCAAAAAGTAACAGGATTTTGCAAAAGTGTTACTGTTTTTCATTCTAAGCTCCCCTACTTCGCCGCGGTTTGCGTATGTATCGGCGTCGTATGCGACGATCCCGATCAGTAGAGTGTAAACCATTTTTTACCATTTCCATATTCCTCTCTTGTACCTATTTCATTTTCAAATATTCTTTTATTCCGTCCACAATGGAAGCGGCAATGCGGTATTGAACATCGTCCATCAGCAGTTGCTCCTCGTCTTGTGGATTCGTTAAATAACCCACTTCCAGCAGCACCGCTGGCATGTCCGTATCTTTCGGAACGAAATAGTCCTCTTTTTTCACATCGCGGTCCCGAAATCCGGTCGCTTCAACCACTTGTTTGTGCATGATTTTAGCCAGGGGAAGCGATTCCTCGTGGTAATAATACGTTTCTGTACCCGAAACGTCGGGGTCGTCATACGTGTTGCCGTGAATGGATATAAATAAATCCGCGCCCTGTCGCTTGGCAAACTCAGGTCTCTTCCGATCAACTGTGGAAATAAAGGTGTCGTCGGTTCTGGTCATATAAACCTCGAATTGCGTTTCTTGCTCCGACAATTCCTTCACTTTCTGCGCAAGCTGCAATGTAAAGTCCTTTTCATAATGTCCGCTGGCGCCGGTCGCGCCCCGATCTTTGCCGCCGTGTCCCGGATCGACGACAACCTTATACACCCGACTATCGGCGATATCGGAAGCGTTGCTTGCACCCGAACGGTTATCGCTGGCTTTGCTGGCGCTGGAATAGATGTTGTATATGGCAAAAATCAGCAGGGTGGCAGTTACGATTAAGATCATCAATCGTATGATCTTCTTCATCGTTCTCTCTCCTCTCCAAACGCTTTACAAGTGATTGCATTTCTGAAAATTCAGATGAAAGTGCTCTGCATCGTCATTGACGACAAACCTGCACCCTCTTGTTGATAGAAGGCGATGATGTGTCCCTCAAAAGAAAGAATAATTGAGAGATTTAAAGAAAAAATGCAGATTAAATTAAATTAATTTAAAGTATAAAAAGGCTATCGAGAAAGTCTCTCCACAGCTTTATTCATGCTCTACATACTCGAATATGAAAAAACCGAAGCATTCCCCTAAAAAATGCTTCGGTCGAACAGTTCTATTCGCGTTTTTTCGTCGTTATCGGATCAAACCGATCTTCTGCAATCCGTAGCTGATGCCCCCGTTGTTTACATGCCTTGTCGTCATGTCGGCAAACGATTTGACCTCTTCACGAGCGTTGCCCATTGCGATGCCCATCCCGACAAAATTCAGCATTTCCCGATCATTCAGCCCGTCGCCGAAAGCGACCGCATCGGCTGCAGAGAGTCCCAGATGGCTCAGCAGCGCCTCAATTCCTTTCGCCTTGGAGCCTCCCGCCGGCAAAACGTCCAATGCGAACGGATACCAACGGATAAACGAAACGTCGGGTACCATACCGGCATACCGGGATTCCTCGTGTTCCTGACAGTACAGGAAGGCCTGGTAGATGCTTTGGCCCTGCCAAAAATCAGTCTGACAGTCTGGCGGATCCAGGCTCAAATAGTGAAATGATTCGATCACCTGCGGATGCTGCTCGCTATTTGCGTAGCATTCGCTCTCACTTAAATAGACGAGCGGATGGCCGTGCTCCTTCGCGATTTTTTCCAAACGGGACAAGCTCTCCTGCCTGAGGCTGTTGGCGTACACGACTTCCCCTTTGCAGACAACATAGGAACCGTTGAAGCTCACATAGGTGTCAATCTCCAGTTCCGAAGCGATGGATGCCAGATGATAGGGCGATCTGCCTGTGGCGATCGCCACCTGGATTCCCTGCTCTTTCAAGCGTCTGACCGCCTCCTTCGTATCTGCAGGAATCCGGTTCTCTTTGTTTAACAAGGTTCCGTCAATGTCAAAAAATACGATTTTGTACGACATTGTCTCTCCCCCTCTCCCAAGCATAATCTTACTCAATTCTCCCGACAAATAAAAGCCATCATCGACAGGTAACTGGACGAAACGGCTCCCTTGTTGGATAATTTCCCTAGGAGAGACTTTTTCGCCGATTCGGAAAAAACCAATTAGATAGGGAGTTGAAGTACATGAGCAAACACTACGACGTGATCGTTGTAGGAGCCGGATCAATGGGGATGGCCGCCGGTTATTTCCTGGCAAAACAGGGCAAAAGCACGCTGCTCATCGATGCGTACGACCCGCCGCACACGATGGGCAGCCATCACGGCGACACTCGGATCATCCGGCATGCCTACGGCGAAGGGGCGCAGTATGTTCCGCTCGTATTGAGAGCCCAGCAGCTGTGGAATGAACTGGAGCAGGAATCGGGAGAGTCGCTGTTCCAGCAGACGGGAGTGCTCTGCGCCGAAGAACCGGGGTGTACTTTTGTTCGCGGCGTCATCGCCAGCGCGCAGCAATACTCGCTGCCGATTGAAGTGCTGGACGCGGAAGAAATCCGCTACCGCTGGAAGGGCATCACCGTCCCGGATGGATTTACCGGTTGTTTTGAGCAGTCTTCAGGCGTGTTGTTCAGTGAAACATGCCTGTCGGCTTACCGCAAATTGGCTGTCCAGTACGGAGCCGAACTGCTCCCGTACACATCCGTGCAGCAAATTGAGCTTCATCCCGCCGGAGCGACCGTCCGCGCGAATGAAGCAGCATACCATGCCGATGCCCTGGTGCTCAGCGCCGGCGCCTGGATGAAGCAGATGCTCGATTCCCTGGACCTTGAGCTCGCCCTTCAGCCCACACGAAAAGCCGTCGCCTGGTTTGAAGCAGACGAAGCACTCTATAATCCAGAGGTTTTTCCCGCTTTTTCCTTCAACCTGCAGGGAGAAGACTACTACGGTTTCCCCAGCTTTGCGGGGACGGGCTTGAAGATCGGGCGGCATGACGGAGGCCAGCAGACAGATCCGAATCAGGTCAATCGCGAATTCGGAGCCTATCCGGAAGACGAAGGAGATGTGCGCAGCTTCCTGCAAAGGTACATGCCGCAGGCTGCCGGCCGCTTGAAGCAGGGCAAGATCTGTCTCTACACGCTCACCCCCGACAGGGACTTTATCATTGACCGGCATCCGCTGTACCCGCACGTCGTGCTCACCGCCGGCTTCTCCGGACACGGGTTCAAATTCGCCAGCGCCGTCGGGGAGATCGCCAGCCAGCTGATTACCGCAGGAGAGACACCGTTGGATATTTCCATGTTTTCCGTAGGTCGGTTTG
Organism: Brevibacillus sp. B_LB10_24; assembly: GCF_046036945.1. Classification (NCBI taxonomy): domain Bacteria; kingdom Bacillati; phylum Bacillota; class Bacilli; order Caryophanales; family Paenibacillaceae; genus Brevibacillus; species Brevibacillus sp. B_LB10_24. The sequence goes on from NZ_JBJQOQ010000013.1 coordinate 114,233, forward strand.
CCACGAGCAGGCCATGAGAGAACAAAAAACCAAGGCACCGCCCCATGGCGCCTTGGTTTTTTGTTTACAATCCTTCCTTTTCCCACCGCAGGAAGCCGCCGGTCAGGTTTAACACCCGTCTGATGCCATTCGCCTGCAATATGCTGGCGGCGATAGCCGAGCGCGCACCCGAGCGGCAGTGAAGCAATATCGGCTTGTCAGCCGGTATTTCGGCAATCCGGTCAGGAAGCGTCCCCAGCATGATGTGCCGGGCCTGGGGGATATGTCCTTCCTGCCATTCGCTCTCGTTTCGGACGTCGATGACGTGTACATCGTTCGCCCTGACCTGACCCGAGATCTCGGCAGGGGTGACCTCGCCATACGTCTCCAGCGGCAAGCCAGCTTCCTGGTACTTTCGGATGATGGCGGCATCGATATAGCCGGGCACATTGTCGATTCCGACAGCGCGCAAATCCCGCAGAATGTCCGGCAGACGGCCGGGATCCGCCAACAGGTAGAGCGGCCGCTCGTAATCGATCAGCCAGCCGGCCCAATTGGGAAAGGATTTATTGTAAGGGATGTTGATGGTGCCGGCGATGTGTCCTTTGGCAAAATGGCTGCTGGCCCGCGTATCGAGGATGGCTTCTCCTCTCCTGAGCAGCGCTTCCACCGCCCGCGGAGCACACTCCACCTCATCCGGGACAGGCAAGCTTGAAAGCAGTGCCGGGCCTGCCTTATTCACCTGTTTCATCCTCGCAAAGTACTTCGGAGGCTCCGGCTGTCCCGCCAGCAAGGCGCTTTCAAAAGAATCCTCATCGGTACAGGACAGCGCCCAATTAAACATCTTTTCGTAGCCTACGGTCGTGGAAGGCACCGCTCCCAGCGCTTTGCCGCAGGCGCTCCCCGCGCCATGGGCAGGCCACACCTGCAGATAATCGGGCAGTTCTTTAAACCGCTGCAGCGACGCGTACATCTGCCTGGCTCCGGCCCTGGAAGCCCCTGCAACGCCTACGGCCCGCTCCAGCAAATCAGGCCGCCCCACGTCGCCGACAAAGACAAAATCCCCGGTAAAGATCCCCATGGGCCGATCAGCCCCGCCTCCGCGGTCTGTCACGACAAGCGAAATGCTCTCCGGCGTATGCCCGGGAGTATGCATCACCTCAAACGATATTTTACCGATCCGAAAGAGGTTGCCGTCCCGCAGCAGCCGGTGCTTCTCCCCGTCAGCGTACAGGTACTGCCACTCGCTTCCCCCTTCGTTCGAAAGGTACAGGACTGCCCCGTGCACTTCCATCAACTCGCGTGCCCCGGAAACAAAATCGGCATGAATATGGGTTTCCGCAGCAGCCACAACCCGCAGGCCCTCCGCTTTGGCGACTGCGAGATACGGGGCAACATCACGGGACGGGTCGATGACGATCGCCTCGCCCGTCGCCTGACAGCCGATCAAATACGAGGCGTGAGCCAATTTTTCGTCGTAAACATAGCGCAGCAACATGAAAACTTCCTCCCCGCCATACACTTTTACTCCTAACTTACGGTGCGGGGTATTCCATCAGTACACTATTTTCCAGCCAGCTTAGATCCATTTTCAGATATGGGGAATCTGCCAGTCGATCGGCGAGCTCCCGATTTTTTGCAAAAAGCGATTGGCCGCAGAAAAGGGCTTGCTGCCGAAAAACCCTTTGCGGGCCGAAAACGGGCTGGGATGGGCCGATGACAAGATACAGTGCCGGTTTTCATCGATCAACGGCCGCTTTACCTGGGCATGGTTGCCCCAAAGCATAAACACCGCCGGCTTTTCGCGGCGATTGACGAGCTGGATGATCTGGTCGGTCAGGTTCTCCCAGCCTTTTCCTTTATGGGAATTGGGGCTGCCTGCCCGCACGGTCAGTACGGTGTTCAACAACAGTACGCCCTGCTCGGCCCACTTTACCAGATAGCCGTTATTCGGGATGTAACACCCCAGATCGTCCTGCAGTTCCTTGTAGATATTTTTCAGGGAAGGAGGGATTTTCGCTCCCGGTTTGACAGAGAAGCTGAGTCCGTGAGCTTGTCCGGGCCCGTGGTACGGATCTTGTCCCAAAATCACGACCTTGGTATCGGCATAGGAAGTCAGCCTTAAGGCTGAAAAGAGATCGTCCCGTTCAGGATAAACGACCTCCTGGCGATATTGCTCATCTAAAAACTGCTGCAGCCGGACGTAGTATTCCGCTTGAAAATCCGCTTCCAGCAAGCTCTCCCAATCATTCTCCAATCTTGTCATCTCTCGTTTACACACTCCATCTCACATTATTGGCGCACTGCACTATTCTGATTGTACCTGAGTTTGGACGAGTTTCGGCGCATTTTTGGAAAAAACCGCAGAAGTGATACGGCCCGCAGATCCCCTTGTAAAAATCTGCTTGCAAAAAAACAGCTGCATCATATAATAGGAATCATAAATGAGTGAGTACTCACTTCTGAAAAATTACAAGGAGGGAATTCCCATGTTCTCCCGCAGTCTTCCCATCATTACGCTGCTCTCTTTCCTGCTGGTCACTGGCTGTTCGCCAGACAGCGACTGGGCGATGTCGGGCACTATCGAGGCGGACGAACTCCCGATCGCAGCGGAAACAGGCGGAAAAGTCATTACGCTGCTAACGGATGAAGGCGCTCCGGTTAAACAGGGCCAGATCGTCGCCAAAATCGATGACAGCACCTTGCGTCTGCAGGTAGATGAGGCCAGAGCCTACCTGGATCAGGCTGCCGCCAAGCTGGAAGAAGCCAAGGCTGGCACGCGCGACCAAAGCCTGCGCCAGGGAGCGGCGCAGGTGCAGCAAGCCGAAGCAAATGTCGCCCAGACGCAGGCCCGATCGCGCCAGGCGAAGGCCAATTACCAGCGGGCAGAGGAACAGCTGCAGCAGGCGACGGCCCAGTTGGAAGGTGCAAAACGGTCCCTTGCCTACCAGCAGGCCAGGCAGGACGAGATCACCCGGCTGTATCAGGATGGAGCGGTCACGAAGCGAGATTACGAAGCACAGCAGGAAGCGGTCAGCCAGGCCCGGACACAGGTGGAACAGCTGACGGCCCAGGTATCGGCGGCCCGGTCCCAGGCCGACAGCGCTAAAAGCGAGATGGATGCGGCCCAGGCACAGATCGGAATGGCCCGGTCGCAAGCCAGTGACGCCGCAGCCAGGCTGGATTTGCTGCAGGAAGGAAGCACCAGCTACACCTTAAAGGCGCTGCTCGCAGCTGAGACCCAAGCCAGAGCGAGGCTTGGAATCGCCGAATTGCAGGCAGAGCAGGCAAACATTGCTGCCCCGCACGACGGTGTCATCCTGCGCAGGAACGTTTCCCAAGGTGAAGTGGTGAAGCCGGGATCCGCCCTGTTTACGATGATGAAAAACGACAGCCTCAAGCTGAAGGTCTACATTCCCGAAGCGGATCTCGGGAAGCTAAAGGCAGGCCAGCCGGTTGAAGTCGCTGTCGATGCTTACCCTGGCGAGCGGTTTGGCGGCACTATCAGCTTCATCTCCGACAAGGCGGAATTTACCCCGAAGCACATCGAGACGCGAGACGAGCGCACCAAGATGGTATTCGCCGTTACCATCACGTTAAAAGACGGACTGGATCGGTTAAAGCCTGGCATGCCGGCAGACGTCTTCCTTACCGAAGGAGGGCGGGAAAAATGAGTTTCGCTATCCAGTGCCAAAATTTGACTAAAAAGTTCCATAACCGCATTGCCGTCAACGATTTAACCCTTTCCATAAAAAAAGGCTCGATCTACGGCTTTCTCGGTCCCAACGGCTCCGGAAAATCGACGACGATCCGGATGCTCTGCGGCCTCTTGGTCCCCACCTCCGGCTCGGGTACCGTCCTGGGCTTCGATGTCACGAAGGAAAGCGAGTCCATCAAGCAGCGGATCGGGTATATGTCGCAGAAATTCAGCCTCTACGAAGACTTGACGGTAGCGGAAAACCTGCAGTTTTACGCAGGTGTTTACGGAATCACAGGCCGGGAATTAAAGCAGCGCCAGGCCGGTTTGATCGAAATGGCCGGGCTGACAGGCCGGGAAAAGCAGCTTGCCGGCTCGCTTTCCGGCGGCTGGAAGCAGCGCCTCGCCCTCTCCTGTGCCCTGCTTCACCGCCCGGAACTGCTCATCCTGGATGAACCGACCGCCGGAGTCGATCCCGTCTCGCGCCGAATCTTTTGGGATGTGATCCACGAGCTGGCCAGGGATGGGATTACGATCCTCGTTACCACCCACTACATGGATGAAGCAGAGACCTGTGATGAAATCGGCTTTATCTTTTTTGGCAATCTGCTGACCCACGGAACGCCGAGCGCGCTCATTGCCGAGATGAACGCAGACAACCTGGAAGATGTGTTCATCACGCTGGTGCAGCAGCAGGAAACGGTCCAAGCGGAGCTGGGTCAAAAGGCGGGATCAAAATGAAGCACTTCAGCCTCTCCCGCTACCGGGCCATCGTCAAGAAAGAGATGATCCAGATCAAGCGTGACAGACCCAGCATGGCCATCGCGCTTGTCCTTCCGTTTATGATGCTGTTTTTGTTCGGCTATGCGATCAACACGGATGTCGACGAGATTGCCACCTCGGTTTGGGACCAGAGCCAGACGGCCCAAAGCCGTGAGCTCGTCGCCAATTTTACCAATACGGAAATCTTTCAGGCCGTTTCCTACGTAAGCAGTTACGCGGAATTGGAAAAGCTGATTGACAGCGGCAGCGTCCACGTAGGCCTGGTCATCCCGCCCGATTACGCCAAACAGCTTGACAGAGGCGAACCGGCCGCCGTCCAGCTCTTGATCGACGGTTCCGACCCGAATATCGCCAGAACAGCCTCTGCCAACGCGCAGCTGATCGTCCAGCAAAAAGCGATGGCCATCCAGGAGAAAAACCTGCAAAAGGAAGGCTTCGGGAAGCTGGAACAGCCGCTGCAGGCCGAGGCGCGGATCCTGTTCAATCCGAATATGAAAAGCATCGTCTTTAACATCCCGGGGCTGATCGGTTTGATCATGCAGAATGTCACGATGATTCTGACAGCCTTCTCGCTGGTCAGGGAAAAAGAGCGGGGAACGATGGAGCAGCTGAACGTCACGCCGATTCGCCCGATCGAACTCTTGACGGGAAAAATAACACCCTACGTCTTTATCGGTTCGTTTTCCTTTTCCATCGTCCTCTTGTTTGGGACTCTCTGGTTCGGGGTGCCGATCAAGGGCAGCTTGCCGCTGTTGTTCGCCCTGTCCGTCCTGTTTTTGATCACGACGCTGACGCTTGGCATCTTCATCTCGACCGTGGCCAGGACACAACTGCAGGCGATGCAGGTCTCCTTTGCCTTGATCCTGCCGAGCGTGCTGTTGTCCGGCTTCATGTTCCCGCGCGAAACGATGCCGCTCGTGATAAAATGGTTGGGTGGGCTTGTTCCGCTCACGTATTTTTTGGAAATTTTACGCGGTATTTTTCTGAAAGGTGTCGGCCTCGACGCGCTTTGGAAGGATACTTTGGGCATGGTGATCTTTTCCTGTCTGATCATTACAGTCGCCATACTGCGTTTCCGCAAGCAGTTGGATTAGAAAGGAAGGAACGAAAAGAGCGATGAACGAGAGCGGTTTTGAAGAAGTCCTGCAGACATTTCTTGAGGAGATCAAGCGGGAAGACAAGATGACGGAAAAACAGCGCAGAATCCTGGAGGCGTCGATCAAGCTTTTTGCCGAAAAGGGCTTTCACGCCAGTTCGACAAGCGAAATTGCCAAAGAAGCAGGCGTGGCCGAAGGAACCATCTTCCGGCACTATAAATCGAAAAAGGATATTCTCATTGCCGTAGTTGCCCCCGCCATCACCAAAATAGCCGTCCCCTATATCCTAAAGGACGTCCGAAAGATCCTCGCCGACAACAACGACAGGTCGTTTGCCGACGTATTGGCTCGGCTCTACAAAAACCGGCTGGAGTTGATCGCGGCCAATGAAAAGCACTTTCGCATCCTGCTTCAGGAGGCCTTTTTCCACGAAGAGCTGCGCCAGGCCCTGCTGTACACGGTCGCTACGGAGATGAAACAGCTCGCCAGTCAGTTCGTCCTTCAGAGGATCGATGCCGGCGAGCTGCGGCCGCTGCCGCCTGAAGTCATCTTCCGCGTGATCTTTTCCTTGATATTGGGGCTTGTTACCTTCAAATACACGGTCGGCCAGGAAGAATACCGCATGCTGGATGAAGACGAGCAGGTCGCGTTGACGATGGATATTTTGATGAACGGAATAGCCAGGCGGCCAGAGCACGAGTGATCCGGCCATCCCGTCCGGCCGGATCACCCGGCGTACTCTTCCAGTCTGCGAATGCGGTCATCCAGATCGGGATGGCTGGCAAACAGGCCGAGGAAACCGCTCTTTTTGCCGTTGATCTTGAGCGCTGCGACCGATTGCTGGTCGGTATCGATCAATTGAACCGTCGATTTAAGCGAGCGCAGCGCATGGATCATCTGCTCCCGTCCGGCCAGGCGAGCGCCGCCGGCGTCCGCACGGTATTCGCGGTAGCGCGAGTAGGCCATCACCAGAATGCTGCCCAGGATGGAAAACAGGATATCGAAGACAATCACCGCGATAAAATGCACCAAGGGCGCAGTCTCCTCCCGTACAAAGCGAGAGGCGACAAGTGCGCATATACGCGACAGGAAGACGACAAAGGTGTTGATGACTCCTTGCAGCAGGGTCATCGTCACCATGTCCCCATTGGCGATATGCGCCACTTCATGAGCGATAACCCCGCGAATCGCACTGTCATCCAGCCGCTCCAGCAGCCCATGTGATACAGCTACCAGTGAACGGTTTCTGGTCGGGCCGGTCGCAAATGCATTTACCTCAGGCGAGTTGTAGATGCCCACCTCCGGCATGACGCGAAGTCCTGCCTGACGGGACAGACGATGGACCTCTTCCACGAGCTCACGCTCTGGCGAATGCAAATAACCGTTGGTTTTGAGCACGCGGACACCCAGCATCCACTTTGCCATCGACCTGGAGAGTGCCAGGGAGATGAGCGCCCCGGTAAATCCAACCACTGCGCTAAAGACGAGCAATGCCCTGTAATCAATGCCCTTCGCGGTGATATAGCCGCGCACCCCAAGCAAGCTGGTCACGATGCCGATCGTAACAATGACGAGAATGTTGACCAGCACAAATAAACTGATCCTCTTCAGCATGCCAGTCTCCTTTCGTTTCTTAACAGAAATTCTGCCTCTCTTTCAGTCTGACCAACTGACGATAAATTTCTACAATCTCGTCCAATTTTATTCTGACCAGCCCGCTTGACGAAGGAGCGACGAATTCACACACGCCGGGAACGACGGGCATCGTCTGAACTCCCCAGCCCGCGTCTTTCCGGCCGCTGTACTGTTCGTACACTCCTTTTCCAACGAAGCAGACGATCCTGGGGCGGTACTGCTCTATTTTTTTCTTCAGTTGTTCCCTGCCCGCAGCGTACTCTTCCCTGGATATTTCCGCCGCATTTCGGGTCGGCCGCTCGACGATGTTGGTAAAGCCGTAGCCGATGGCGAGCAGGTCCTGGTCCTCCTCCGGGCTGTACAGGCGCGGTGTCAGCCCGGATTGGTACAGGATCTTCCAAAAACGGTTGTGCGGATTCGCATAGTGATGCCCTGTCTCGCCTGACTTTAGGCTGGGATTAAAGCCGACAAACAAGATATCCAGGTTAGGGGCGAGATGGTCGGGTATGGGTTGCAAATGGGATCACCGTTCCTTTGCGGATGAAAGGTTCATCAGCCAGCCATATGATTGACGGTACCTTTTGGATAAATCACGTTGATGTGGTTGACGTACGGATCGGGCTCTTTGGCGCCAGGCTCCGGGAAGACGATTTTCAGTTCGTATTTGGGACTGACCTTGTAGACGTAGATTGCCTCGCCGCCAGCCTTGTTGATGCTTGCCGGATTGCCCAATATCTTCTTCACCTGCGACAGGCGAAGCTCCTGCAAACGCAGGTCGTACGAACGAATTTCCACAGTCTGCATCCCCTTGTTATACCCGAACACGACGCCATGCTTTTGATATACCGCATAGGTTAAACCGTTTACGTAATCGGATTGATCCGGTTTTCCCCACTTCTCTTCAATTGGAGCAGAGTCGGACGTCTCGAGGGCAAATTCGGCATTGACCACCCTTCCTTCTTTTGCCATTTCCGCCGTAGTCCGCACCAGTTCGTCTCCGTTGGTGTTCGCCATCAGGTTGACAGTTCCCTGCGGATACAGCACGCTTACGTGGTCGAGGTGAGGATCAGGGGTCTGTTTGGAAACAGCGGGAAAGACGACGCGCAACTGGTACTTATCGCTGGCGTTGTACACATAGACAGTCTGATCGGTATTGCTGGTGATCCGATCCGGCTCGCCTAATGCCTGTTTCACCTGGGACAAGGCAACCTCCTTTACTCTCGGGTCATAGGAGCGGATTTCTGTAATCTGCATCCCCTTGTTGTAGCCGAGATCCACCCCGTGCTTGGCGTAGGAACCGTAGGTCAGGCCATTGGTGTAGTAGGTTTGATCCGGCTGACCCCATTTTGCTTCGAGGGTGTCGTACATTCCGGTCTCTACTCCGAAGTCCGTATTGATCGCTTTTCCTTGGCGGGCAAGCTCCAGCATGTTTTTCAGCAGGGTTTGACTGGCATCCTGTTCGCCGGACGGGAACGCGATCGGCATTTCCTTTTCATGAGCAGGTGTTCCCTGGCTGCCTGCCGGCGGTTTGACTGGCAAGGAAATCTCTTTGTCGGAATGTACCCAATACGTTCCCAGCCAAAACGCCCCCGCCAAGGCAGTACAGACAGCCAGCCCTTTTCCCAAAGCGGCAAACCGATGATGAACCTTTTCACGCCCGCTCCACTTGCTTTCGCTCTCTCTCAACATGGCAAGCATCTCTTTTTGCCGCTGCGGATCAAGCTTGATGTCAGGAAGGCTGGACAATTTCTCCAGTGTCTCGCGGTCAGGATTATACGACATTGTTGATCATCCCCTTCGTCTGTTTTTCAACCTTGCTTTTCAGTGCCTTGACCGCCCGGTGCAGCGTGGTATTCACCTTGGATTCGCTCCATTGCAAAATCGCAGCCGTCTCTTTCGGTGACAATCCCTTGATCCCCCGCAGGATCAGCACTTCGCGATAAGCCGGCTTCATCTGCTGCAGCGCTTCGTACAGCTCGCGTTTTTCTTCATGTAGATTCAGGATCTCTTCCGGAGTCTTTTCCTCCGTCCTCACATTCTGCAGCAGGCTTTCGGGAAGCCAACTCAAGAGCCGCCGTTTTCGCCCGTAATCAATGGCCGCATTGCGGGCAATCGTCAGCAGCCAGGTTTTGGGATTGGCTCTTCCTTCATATGTGTCAAACGCTTTTATCGCTTTGATAAAGACTTCTTGTACGAGATCCTCCACATCCTTGTTTCCGGTGTAGTAAACAAGGAATTTGTACACGTCGTTGCTGTAGCGTACAAACCACTGTTCGATCTGCTCTTTTCTATCCAAGTTTTCCTCCACCTTTTTCGTTAAGTATAGAGTTAGACGCAAGAGCTCCCGTTTGATTACACTTTTTGTACGTTTTGTTCTTCCCAACCCTTTGGGGCTTTACTCTCATCGGGGTAAAGCAAAAAAACGCCCGAAAGCGGCTGCAGCCAATCGGGCGATAGCGATAATGTCATCTATTGAACGATCTTCAAATCCGGCGCCAGCAGATCTTTACGGTCGAGATCGAATATCGTATTCTGCTTGCCGTTAAGCGTTTTTTCAAGGAATGATAAGATTACGCTGTTGCTTCGTTCATGTTGGTACACAAATAATGAAATAAGAAATACTTCAAATCGCAGATGGATTTCCTGTCTATCTATTAAGAAAATCCTTGTTTCAGTCATAACCACCGGCTTAGCCGGTGGCTTCCATTAGCCCTATAAGGGCATGTTACAAGCAAGCGCCTCAAAGGCGCGCTGAAAGTCTGCCAACCGCGTGTTACCTCGGGCGGCCCCTGAAAAGGGGCTCCTTTACCTGCCCTTTTTCACCGACTCACCCGTAAACGGGTCGATCAGTTCTTTCATCGTTAATTGCTCGTAATTCTTGTCCTCCACTAACTGGTTACGGATATATTCCTCAATTACCTTTTTGTTTCTTCCTACTGTATCTACGTAGTACCCTCTGCACCAGAATTGACGGTTTCCATATCGGTATTTCATATTTGCAAACTTATCAAAGATCATCAATGAGCTTTTTCCCTTTAAGTAACCCATGAACTCGGACACGCTTAACTTAGGCGGGATACTCACCAACATGTGTATATGATCCACGCAGGCTTCCGCTTCGTTGATCTCCACTCCTTTTCGTTCACATAACTCCCGTAAAATCTTCCCTATCTCTCTTCGTAATTTCCCGTATATCACTTGTCTTCGGTATTTCGGGGCAAATACGATATGATATTTACAGTTCCATTTGGTATGTGCTAGACTGCTTGTCCATCCTTTGTCCTCCTGTGATATGTGTGAGCGGTTGGCAGACCGGCTCTCATCTTATCACCGAGTTCAAAGGATGGCTACTCATAGCTATAAGCTTTCCCGAACCCCCAGTCTAACTGGGGGTTTTCTTATACAAAAAAACAGCTATCACCGGGACAGGCCCGTGATAACTGTTTTTGGTAAGCGGTAGATTGGCCATGGCGCAGCTTGTCCTGTTTTCAATGGACAGTAGGCTCAGTGAGTCGTTAAAGGGCGTGAAGAATAACGGGTCTATTATGGCGTGCTCCACTTGTTTGTCTTCGCAGGCGGCTGATAATGGTGCAGCCGTTCCAACAGCTTGGCCGGCTCGTTTTCGCAAATCAGCAGTTCCGTGTGGGTAGCAGGGATAAAGCCGGCCTCCACGGCGGTTTTGACCATTTCCATCAAGGGGGTGTAATACCCTGCCGTGTTGAGCAGGCCGACCGGCTTGCTGTGGATCCCCAGCTGCCCCCAGCTCACCACTTCGAACACTTCCTCAAATGTGCCGTATCCGCCCGGCAGAGCGACAAAAGCGTCTGCCAGCTCCCCCATTTTCGCTTTCCGTTCGTGCATGTCTTTTACCTCATACAGTTCCGTCAAGCCAGTATGGACCATCTCTCCGCGAAACAGCCCTGTCGGCATCACGCCGATCGCCTTTCCCCCGCGCTCCAGCACCGTATTGGCGATGCAGCCCATCAACCCGGCATTGGAACCGCCGTAGACCAACTCCAGACCACGGGCAGCAAGCTCAATGCCCAGCGCTTTTGCCATCTGTTCAAATTGGGGATTTACTCCGCGGTTCGAACCCGCGAACACACATATCCGTTTCATACAGCTCTAACCTCTCTTTCCTGCTCATCTGCTTGTTTCATGCGGCTGAAGATCGTCGCCAGGATCGGACCGGAAATATTGTGCCAGACGCTGAAAATTGCACTCGGCACGGCGGATAAGGGAGAGAAATGGGCGGTGGCAATCGCTACGCCCAAGCCGGAATTCTGCATCCCAACCTCAATGGAGATCGCCTTTTGTTTGGCCAGGTCCATCCCCAGCAGTTTGGCGAACAAAAAGCCGAGCAAAAGTCCCAGCGTATTATGCAGAATGACGACCGCGAAGATCGCCAGGCCGGTGGAAGCAATTTTTTCCTGGCTGCCGGCCACGACTGCCGATAGATTGCCACAATGGCGATGGTCGAAATCAACGGCAATGCTTTTGCCCCCGCTTCGGCAGGTTTTTTAAACAGCGTTTTGACAATAAATCCAAGGACGATCGGGATAATTACGACTTGCAAGATCGACCAGACCAACGACCCGGCATCGACCGGAATCCACTGACTGGCAAACAACAAGATCAGGAAGGGGGTAACAATTGGCGCCAACAGCGTCGTCACGGAGGTAACTGCCACTGACAGGGCAACGTCCCCTTTGGCCAGATAGGTCATGACGTTGGAAGCCGTTCCGCCCGGGCAGCAGCCGACCAGAATCACGCCTACCGCTACTTCCGGCGGGAGAGTCAACCCCTTGGACAGTCCAAAAGCGAGCAGCGGCATAATGAGAAACTGGCCGATGACGCCAATCGCCTCATCCTTGGGCCGGCGAAATACTTCCTTAAAATCGGAAAGGGATACGGTCAGGCCCATCCCGAACATGATGATGCCGAGCAGCGGCGTAATATATTTTCCTATCCATTTAAATGAGTCCGGTGAAAAAAACGCCAGTGCTGCAAACAGCAGCACCCAGATAGCAAAGGTGTTGCCGACAAACTTGCCTACTTTCCCTAGTGTGTTCAATTTCACTTCTCCTTTGATAAAACATATTTTCATATTTTGCGTGAATTAATTATAATGTTTAAATTAGAATTTTTCTATCCCCCTGTATTTACCTTTTTTACCAAGAACGCTTCGGGATCAGGATAAATGGCGCAAACCCACTGCCTGCTGTCAGGAGCGGGTTTGCCGTATCGAAACGATGTGCAAATCGATGTTTCGCGACTGCCTCAATAGTTTATTGATAATCGAACCTTTGATCAGTTCTTCCCACCTGCTGAGGCGGAGTGGCCTAGGACGATTTGCGTCATGTGAAATCGTTCGGCGGTATCGATGATGATCTGCGCAGTCTTGCGGCTTCGGGCTTCTTCTACTATTATATGTCGCCAAACTGTTGGGCCAGCTTTTGCCAGCGGCCGATGTTCTTTTGCTGCTCGCTGTCCAGCTTCTCGACGGGCAGCGGGACGACCGTCATGACGTAGAGCTCCGCCTTTAATCGACAGGCGGCTCGCCGAAAAGCCCCAGGTCGCGTCCTTCGGTATGCTGCTCCACCAGCGCTTCCAGCTTGTCTTTCGAGACTCCCGTCACGTTGCTGATTCGGTCGATCTGCACTCTGGCCGCTTGCGGCGTGATGTGCGGGTCAAGCGGAGGTCATCGTGATGACCGCCATCTGCGAGAACAGCGACAAACCTGTTTCCCCGCTGTAGTGCTGCAGGTTGGTATTGGTCAAAAAGCTGACCACCGTATAGAACGCCTAGGTCGGCTCCATGCTGCCCATGCCGTTCGGATTGAGCGGCAGTAGATTTTGCAGCCGCAGGATCAGGTAACTGATACCGACAAGGACCGCGTTCGTCAACAGCAGGCTGAACGCGTACCGCTTCTATGTCATGCCGGCCCTCTCCCGCAAACCGGCGATTCGATAAATCAGCTTTTCAAATGCCCATGTCCATCCCCCGATTGGTTAAAATTTTTCAGGATGCAGCAGTGCGTAAATCAAGTAGACAAAAACCCCTGCGGCAAAAACGGCCACGATGATCATGCCTCCCCGCCCCCATTCCCTTCCGCTCCGCGTCCGCACCATGCGGCCAATCCGCAAAACAACAGATACATTCCGCCAAGCAGCAGGAGCATGCATACATCTATCATTCGAGTGCCTCCTTACGTCTTCAACAAGTGAGCCTGTCAAAACGTCCCTGTTTTCAGGCACAAAAAAGAAGCCTGCGGAAGAGGACCTCTTCTCGCGCTTCTCGCACACGGTAAAGCAAACCGTGTCAAAGCACGACAATCGTTGCCTCTCTCGATACGCTTACGAGGTTAGCTGTCGGATTCGGGCGGTGAGAGTCGCCCTACTTGAAGCAGGACCTCATGGCGGCCCGTGCTGCAAGATTCACCCCTTGTGATGCCCTCCCGCTCTCACACGAGAAAAGTCCTCACGGTTGGTTCCCCCGCTTTCCATAACGGAAACTCAGCGAATAGAATGGAAACTTTTATTAGGTTGAATTGAATATTACGCCTGAGCCTCAGGCTTCGCAATGGCTGATTTCGTCAAAAAACAGATGCTCTATCGCCAAGATAATGCAAAAAAACGCGAAAGGACCCGTCCGGTCCAGACGAGCCCTTGTCATCCTGTATCTCTTCCTTACACCTTGAATTTGCCGACCAACGCCCGCAGTTCTTCCGCCATCCGTGCCAGGGAAGCCGCCGAGGAAGATACTTCCTCCACGGTTGCCAACTGCTCTTCGGCGGACGCCGATACCGTTTGCGAGCTTGCAGCGACCAGTTTTGAGCCTTCGGAGATTTCATTGGCCGCACGCTTAACCTGTTCGGTGCTGGCTGCCACCTGCTGCGATGCGGCGGATATTTGCTGAATCTGGCTGGTGACTTCATCGACGTACCCTTTGATTTCGCCAAACCTCCTGCCGGCGCTATGTACAGCCTGCCTTCCTTCGCTTGCCTCTGCGATTCCTCTTTCCATCCTCTCGACGGTATCCTGCGTATTTTGTTGTATACTTTCGATCATCTGCGTGACCCGGCTGGCCGACTCTGCTGACTGCTCCGCCAATTTGCGAACTTCGTCCGCGACGATTGCAAAGCCGCGTCCGTGCTCGCCGGCTCGCGCCGCTTCTATCGCCGCATTCAGCGCCAAAAGATTGGTCTGCGTGGCAATTTCCGACATCACGTCTACGATCAGGCCCACTTCCTTGGAATACTCCCCCATCTCCTGAACCGCCTTGGCCAATTGTTGTATCGTGCTCTCCAAGGAGTCCATCTGCTTGACGGCCACTTGAACCGCTTGATTTCCCTCCAGCGATTTTTCCGCGGCCTGAAGCGACAGGGCGGCGGTGCGCTGCGTGTTCTCTGCGATTTGTTGGATCCCGATCGACATCTGATTGATCGCCTGGACGCTTTCATCCGCCCCCCGTGCTTGTCTGTCAGCACTGACCACGATTTCCTGAATGGATGAGCTGATCGTCTCCGCTGAGCAGCTCGTCTGTTCGGCACTGGCTGACAGCTCTTCTGAGGATGCGGCCACGCTTTCCGCACTCAGGTTTATTTGGCTGATCAAGCCGCGAAGATTTGCGGCCATTTGATTGAAGGACGCGGCCAGCTGACCAATTTCGTCGTTGTTTTTCACCGCCAGATTCTCTTTCGTCAAATCGCCTGATGCGACCAGCTCGGCGGCTGCCGCGATCTGCACGATTGGCCTGGAGATCATGCGGGACATGAGATACCCGATAAGCAGTGCCAACACAAGAGTGCTCATGCTTAGAAAAACCATGCTGCTGATGGAAGTGTCAACCGCTTTCTTATTTTCGCTGCTGCCTTCTTCCATTAGCTGCTGCTGTCTGGTGGCAATCTCATCTGCCACTGGCTCCAACTGTCTCCCGAGGGGCAGCACTTCTTTGGTAAAGAGGTCTACGATTTGATTCCGATCTTCGTTCTGTCCAGTCAATTTCAGCAGATCAGTATACTTCGCTTTAAATTGTTGGTTAAGATTCTCCAGTTCTTGGAGCTTTTTCAGATCCTCATCCGCCTGAACCAACTTTCTGGTATCGCTGATAAGCTGATTCAACTGGTTGTGATACTTTTCCATACTGTCCAGAAACTGCTGGTCCTCCGTCAAAAGATAGCCGCGCAAGCTGTTGGACTGTTTTGCCGCCTGGACCTGCATCTGATACGAATTTGCCACAATGACGGCCCGCCTGTTCAGCAGATCTGTGTAAGACTCATCCAATTTAGTCAAAAAGTAGTAATCAATGCCCGCTGTCACAGCAAGCAGCAGGGCTATGAGAAAAAAGGCCCCCGTTAATTTTTTGCCGATGGTAAGTTTCAAAACTAGACACCCTTTCGAAAGTTTATGTTTTGAAAAGCTGTATTCGTGAAATTGCAAGAGTCCTTTTAGCCACCACCCACCCTTTTCCAAGAAAAATTTCATATTTTTCTACACGGTTTCAGCTTATGTCGTACAATGTTTGTTGTACGTCA